>JAQBZS010001153.1 GCA_027622115.1 Planctomycetota bacterium
GACCTGAGAGTAGGGCCGGAACAAGCGCCGCGCAGTTCCGGCAGTCCGTGCTCCAGAACAGCAGCCGAAGCAGTCCTTGCCGGAACTGCGCGGAACTTGTTCCGGCCGACTCGTGCCCCGGGCGATTCGCGAGCAGGCGTCGTGCCAATGCCGGTGGGCGTCGAAGATTTCGATCCCGGCCAGACGGCGACGGAACCAGTCCGAACGTGATGGCAGCGAGTGAATACGCCTCAAATCTCGCGTTCGTTGCGGCGCTGGCTGCCGCAAAAGTTCGGCTGCCGGCGGGGCGCGAAAGTGAGCTTGGATCAAATGGCGCCGCGTTACGGCGGTCGAATTCCGACCCCCAAGACCACTTTTCGACCTCGCGCGCGGGCGAAGCTCGACCACATTGCAGGCACGCCATCGAAGCCGCAGTCAGTCTTGTTGCCTTCTGTTTTTGAGATTCACGGATGTCGCAATTCGCATGCCGCGTCGGAATTCACGGATAAAGATTTCAAAACGACCTGTCCTTGAACTATCGCGAAAATGTTCGCGGGAAAATATTCGGGGCCAGTTGCGAGCCGACGCCTCGCACGGCATCCTATCGCTCGCATAGACCGGTGATTCTTTTACGGATTGACATCAAATGGCCATGACCGCACAGCTCACTGAGTCCGCTCTGACAGCGGGCGACGGCATTCTTCGTCTCGCACCCACTTGGGTTCCTCGCTCATTTCTCCAGCCGGGCCGCCGCCTCAAACTACATCCGAGCGATTACTACGCACTGGGGACGCATCGCGGTGGCATCGACGAGCGTTGGTTTGCTTCCGCCACCGTTGCCGCGAACGAAGGTGCTCCCGACGACGAAGGGTTGAGCTACGTCGTGCATGACGGCCAACGTTTTACGCTGCGGGACGCCATCGCCGAACAAGGTGCGGACATGATCGGCGACCATATTTGGGACACGTATGGTCGCTGGCCCGTGTACTCGAAGTTCTTCGACAACATGGGGCCAATCCCGCACCACATGCACCAAAGCCAAGAGCAGGCGGCTCTGGTCGGTCAAGAAGGTAAGCCCGAGTCTTACTACTTCCCTCCACAGATGAATGCCATCGGAAACAACTTCCCGTATACCTTCATGGGCCTCGAACCCGGCACGTCAAAACAAGACGTCATCGACTGTCTCGATCGCTGGAATGATGGCGACAACGGAATTCTCGATCTTTCCAAGGCGTATCGTTTGAAGCCGGGAACCGGTTGGTTGATTCCGCCCTGCGTGCTGCATGCTCCCGGCAGTTTGGTGACGTACGAACCGCAGTGGGGCAGCGACGTCTTCGGCATGTATCAATCCATGGTGGATGGCCGAGCCGTTCCGCGTTCGTTGCTGACCAAGGACTTCCCGGAAGAGCATCACAACAACAACGAATACCTCGTCGAAGCTCTGGACTGGGACGCCAACGTGGATCCCAGTTTCAAAGACAGCCACTACTTGGAGCCGATTCCCGTCGCCGACACTTCAGCGGAAGGCTGGGTCGACCGGTGGATCGTGTACGGCAAGGTCGCGGGCAAGCAGCTCTTTACCGCGAAAGAACTCACCGTTGATCCGGGCAAGAAATGCACGATTACGGATGGCGGCGCGTTCGGCTGGATCACCGTTCAAGGTGAAGGCACGATCGGCAAGCTGAAACTGCAAACGCCGGCCATGATTCGGTTTGGTGCGATGACTGAAGACGAAGTGTTTGTCACGGCCAAACGAGCGGTCGAAGGTGTCACGATCGAAAACACCGGCACCGAGCCGCTGGTCGGCCTGCGATATTTCGGCCCGAATGCTCAGCCCGCCGCACCTGCTGTGGGCGCTCACAAGCAGTAGTCGCCGATCGCAATCCAACGACCTTGCCGAGACGCTACTCGGTTTCTTGAAAGACAGAGGCATTCCGATGACAAACGCTTTTCCAAAACTGCATAACGCGATGTGGCCGGGGCTCGTCGGCAAAGGGACCGACGAAGGCCAGGAACCACCGATCAGCCTGGAGCGAATGCTCGAACTGACTGCCGCAGCCGAAGTCAACGGCACCAAGTTTGACGGCATCGACTACTTTTTGTTTCTGCCGCATACCAACCCGGAAGCCGGCGACGACGAATTGCGGAAGATCGCCGACTTGATCGCCGGATACGGCTTTTCGGTGGGTTCGCTGGTGGCTCCGGTCTGGCCGGGGACGATTGGTGATTCCGCGATGGGCGACGATGAAAGTCGCGGTAAGTTCCTGAGTGCCGTCAGGATGGCGTGCCGGATTGCCAGAATCTTCGAAGAACACGGCGTGCGGAAGTATGGTGCGATCCGCATCGATTCTGCGGAATTCGGTGTCGAAAAATGGCGAGAAAACGCGGTCGAAAACACGAAACGCATCGCAAACACGTTTCGCGAAGCTGCCAAGATTGCTGCGGACAACGGCCAACGACTTGCCGCCGAAGGCGAGATCTGCTGGGCCGGCATGCATTCGTGGAAAGACATGCTCGACTTGTTGGAAGAAGTCGGCATGCCGGAGACACTCGGCTTCCAAGCCGATCAGGCACACACTTATCTGTATCTGCTCGGCTACAACGCGCCCGAGCATGCCATGCTTCAAGAAGGCTATGGCGACGACGACTTCTATAAAGCTTACGCAGAGATGACCGACAAGC
>JAQBZS010000030.1 GCA_027622115.1 Planctomycetota bacterium
TGCCCGCTGCGCTCGAAAACTCGCTTGTTTCAAGCTCGACTCTCGCTTGTTTAAGGACTAGTCAATTGCCAATCATGCTGATGATCGTCAGGTGCAGGCAGCGTTGTACTGTCTCCTTTGGAATAGACCGGCCAGAAGAATAGCTCTGCGCTGGTGGTGGTTCGCGTCGATCCGCATGTCTCGCACGTATGGGTAGTCGATTTCCAATGCCAACTGATGATGAGGAAGCCGATGACAACCGCGAAACCGATCAGCCAGGGTCTCCTTTTTGGTTGTCTCTGTCGCATGACTCACACGTCCTATCGGGGTGCTTCACAATTCCCAGGACGGTCTGCACCGCCAACAGGTTTCTGGCCGCCAACCTGTCGGAAAGTAGGGGTCCGCAACTCACAGTGCGGTTGGCTGGCATCTGGATGTCGAATCTTCAATCGACATCTTGCGTGCATTTTCGAGCGTCGACAAGCTCATTCCAATTTGCCGACGCGGAAATCGCGCGTCGCTCACCGGGTCGTCTTGCGGCGAGAATCCGTATTCTCACATAATCGATCGTTGATGAGTTGAGTTGGTGCCGAATTGCACATGGTGAGAGGATGTTTGAGTGAATCATTTTGGTCGCGTGACGTGTGGGTTTGGGGTCCTTGCCGTACTCTTTGGCTCGTCAATCAGGGCGGAGGATCAGCCCACTTCGCTGACGTATGAACAACACATTCGCCCGATCTTTCGAGCCCACTGCTTTGATTGCCACGGCGCAACGCAGGACTTTAAGGGCAAGCTCGATTTGCGTCTCGTGCGGCGAATGAAACTCGGAGGCGAATCGGGGCCCGCCGTCGTCGCCGGTAAACCGGATGAAAGCTATCTACTCGATCGCGTTCGCTCGGGTGAAATGCCTCCGGGTGACGCGCGATTGTCGGCGGAAGAAATCACGACACTCGAACGTTGGATTGCCGCGGGAATTCCCACGGCTCGACCCGAGCCCGAATCGATCGGGCCGGGAGTCGGCATCACGCCGGAAGAGCGCAACTTCTGGTCGTTCCAGCCGGTGCGTCGACCGATCGAGCCAAAGTTTTCTACCGGCGAACGAATTCGTACTCCCATCGATGCTCTTCTGCGCAAGGCGATGCCGGCGGGATTGTCGTTTAGCCCGGACGCCGATCGCACCACGTTAATCAAACGGCTGTACTTGGATCTGATTGGCTTACCGCCGACTCCTGACGATGTTCAGAAATGGAACGCCGACACCGGCGCGGACTGGTTCGATCGGCTTGTCGATCAGTTGCTGGCGTCCGAGCACTATGGCGAACGATGGGCTCGACATTGGCTCGATGTCGCCGGTTACGCGGACTCGGAAGGCTATACCGTGAAGGACAACCCACGTCCGTGGGCTTGGAAATACCGCGACTACGTGATCCGATCGCTCAACGCCGACAAGCCGTTCGATCGCTTTCTGACCGAGCAATTGGCCGGCGATGAAATCATGCCGCCTCGCAAGGGGGACTTGACCGAGCGGCAGATCGAACTGCTTGCCGCCACGGGATTTCTGCGGATGGCCGCCGATGGCACCGGGAGCGGAGCTGACAACGCGGTCGCTCGCAACCAGGTGATGACCGACACGATTCGGATCGTCAGCACGTCGTTGTTGGGTCTGAGCGTCGGTTGCGCTCAGTGTCATGATCACCGATACGATCCGATCCCGCATACCGATTACTACGCGATGCGGGCGATTTTCGAACCGGCGTTGGATTGGAAGAAGTGGCAGCAACCGAATCAGCGACGGGTGTCGCTCTATACCGAAGCCGACAAGAAACGAGCGGCAGAACTGGAAGCCGAAGCCCAAAAACAAGCTGCCGAAAAAGCCGGAAAGCAAAAGATCTACATGGCCGAGGCTCTCGAAAAGGAACTTGAGAAATACAAGGACCCCTTACGCGAGCAGCTCAAGACGGCGTACACCACTCCGGATGCCAAACGGTCGAACGAGCAGAAGGCCCTGCTGAAAAAGCATCCGAGCGTCAATATCTCGCCGGGAGTGCTGTATCAGTATTTGCCGAAGCGGGCCGAGGAACTCAAAGCGTATGACAAGCGAATCGGTGAGATTCGAGCGAAGAAGCCCACGGAAGAATTCCTACGTGTCCTACAAGAACCTGCGGGACATGCACCCGAAACGCGGTTGTTTCATCGAGGCGACCACGAACAGCCGCAAGAGGTCGTGCTTCCCGCCGGCTTAAGCGTGGTGGGTGTCGATGGACAACCACGGCAATTCAAACCGAACGACGGCTCGCTAAAGACAACCGGGCGTCGCTTGGCGTTTTCGAAATGGCTCACGAGCGGTCAGAACCCGTTGTTCCAACGCGTCATCGTCAACCGAATGTGGATGCATCATTTCGGGCGCGGCATCGTGGGGACACCATCGGATTTTGGGGTACTCGGCATGCGTCCGACTCATCCGGAAGTGCTGGACTGGCTGGCCGACGAGTTCATGAAAAACGGCTGGAGTCTCAAGAAACTGCACAAGCTGATTGTGTCGTCCACCGCTTGGCGACAATCGTCGGTCTCGGACGCCGCCAAGTCAGCGATCGATCCAGAGAACCGTTTCTATTGGCGAAAGCCCGTCATTCGCCTCGAGGCCGAGACGATTCGTGACCGCATGCTGGCGACCGCCGGGAAGCTCGATCGAACGTTGTTCGGCGCACCCGTCGCGGTCAAGGAAGACGATACTGGGCAGGTGATTGTTGATGGCGGGCAGACGCGGCGAAGCTTGTATGTCGCGGTACGACGCACCCAGCCGGTGGCCATGATGCAGGCGTTTGACGCCCCAGTCATGGAAGTCAACTGCGAGAGCCGTCCGACGTCGACCGTCGCAACGCAGTCACTGATGCTGTTGAACGGGGCCTTCACGCTCGACCACGCACGTGGTTTGGCGGATCGCTGCGTGAAGGAATCGCGGATTACGGCCAATAGTGATCATGCCAAACTACTCGCTGGATTCCCCAAGCGATCCCAGGGGCCCTGGCGATACGGATACGGCCATTTCAACGCCAAGAGCGGCAACGTTGAGTTTACGCCGTTCGCGAGATGGTCTGGGTCGCGTTGGCAGGGCGGAGAAACAGTGCCCGATCCAATGCTGGGCTATGTTTTCCTCACGTCGACCGGCGGGCACCCGGACGTTCCGGAGCGAGCCGCCATCCGTCGCTGGATTGCTCCGCATGCTGGGATGCTGAGCATCGACGGTTCGCTCGGTCACGGCAGCGAAAATGGGAATGGCGTCCGTGGCACGATCGTATCGAGTCGATCCGGAAAGTCCGGCGAATGGACCGCTCACCATAAGTCCGTGAACACAAACGCGTCCGGATTGAAGGTCCAAACTGGTGACGTGATCGATTTCATTTGTGATTGCAATGGCAACCACACATCCGACTCATTCACTTGGACGGTCGAATTGACGTTGAAAACGGACGGAACCGTGGATCAGGTTTCCAAGTCGTCCACTGAATTCGCGGGTCCGCTCGCGTCTCCGGACAAGTTACTGGGCCAAGTTGAACGCGCCTGGGAGTTGGCGTTTTGCCGTCGACCATCATCTGATGAATACGAGTTGGCGATCGACTTCCTGGTACGTCAGATTCAATATCTCGGCAAGCACCCGAATCAACTTCCCAAGGGAACTCAACCGGAATTGCAGGCACTGACCAGTTTGTGTCAGACGCTGATCAGCTCGAACGAGTTTCTCTATGTGGACTGACGATTGACGGACTTGTCTCCGATTCAAGGAACCCTACGACATGTTTACGAGACGCCAATTCCTTAACGAAAATGCGATGGGGATCGGAGCCGTCGCGCTGGCTTATTTGCTCAAACAAGACGGGTTGCTCGCGACGCCCAAGAATGTTCCGAAAGCACGACCCAGCTTCGACCTGAAGCCCAAGCAACCGCATCATGAACCGCAAGCGACGGCCATGATCTCGCTGTTTCAGCATGGCGGTCCGTCGCACATGGATCTCACGGACCCCAAGCCGGAACTCAGCAAAGCCGCCGGCAAGGACTACAAAGGCGACATCGCGTATAGCTTTGTGAATAACGCCAGCAAGAAGCTGCTCGGCTCGTTTTGGAAGTTCAAAAAGCATGGCGAATGCGGAACCGAACTGTCCGAATTGCTGCCGAATATCGGTGGGATCGCGGACGACATCTGTCTGATTCGGAGCATGCACACGGGAGCCAACGGCCATGAAGTTTCGATTCGCTACTTCCACGGCGGCATTCCTGGTGTGCTGGGTCGTCCGACGATCGGCTCGTGGCTGACATACGGACTGGGTGCGGAAACCCAGGAACTGCCGGCTTACATGGTGCTTTCGGATCCAGGCGGGCATCCTGTTGACGGCGTGAATAACTGGTCGAACGGCTTCATGCCGTCACTGTTTCAAGGCACCGTCTTGCGGCCCAAAGCACCTCGCATTCTCAATCTCGACGCCCCGCCGCACTTGCGCGGCACCTTGCAGCGTCAGAATCTTGATTTGTTACAAGCACTCAATCGCAAGCATCTCGAGCAGCATCGCGGCGAATCCGATCTCGAAGCGAGGATCGCCAGTTATGAACTCGCGGCCCGCATGCAAACGGCGGCTCGCGAAGCGTTGGACATTTCGCAGGAGACGAAGTCCACGCAGAACATGTACGGCCTGCACGAAGACGCAACGCGGGAATACGGCACTCGTTGTTTGATTGCGCGGCGGCTGGTCGAACGCGGTGTGCGATTCGTGCAACTGTTTCTGGCCGGGCAACCGTGGGACAATCACACCAACATCAAGGGCGCGTTGGCGGGGATTTGTCGTCGAACGGATCGACCCTGTGCGGGGCTCGTCAAAGACTTGAAGCAACGTGGCATGTTGGAAAAAACCGTTGTGCATTGGGGCGGCGAGATTGGCCGGCTGCCGGTAACGCAAGATCACGGAGATCCCAAGAAAGCCGGTCGCGATCACAACGGGCAAGGCTTCAGCATTTGGCTCGCCGGGGGAGGATTCAAGCCGGGAATGGCATACGGCAATACGGATGAAGTCGGTCACCGCGCGGTTGAAAACGTCGTGACACCGAACGACTATCAGGCCACACTGCTTCACCTATTTGGATTAGACCATCAGCGGCTCGTTTACCACCACAGCGGTCAGGAACACATTGTGACAAATCGCCGTTCGGCGAAGATCGTGTCTGGTGTTCTCTCCAAGCCGCCATTGCCCGCTACACCGGCCTGACCACTTTTGGACTGGCTGCTGATGCTGACGAAGCTATCTCCTGGCCGAGAAGGGCGTGGAGCAGGCGATTGCTTTCCGGGCTTCCCCACAGCCAACAATTCTAAGTTAAAGCAAAGGAACAGTCCCGAAACGACTTTCCGAGCTGCCTGCGCCAGACGGCGGACCACGCTCCGGCGAGCGGCGCTGTGACGAAAATCGGGACGGTATTTCGGGACTGTTCCTCCTTACGCCTCGTTTCGCTCGGATTGGGGGCTCGATACAATCCGCCGCTGTTTGAAAAAACGCACGATCTTGAACCACCAGTGCCGGACATACGAGGACCAACATGAAACGGATGCTACTCGGAATCATGCTGCTCGCGGGGATTCATGGCGGGCGGACCGACGGGTTCGCTGCCGAGACCGGAGACTTGATCAAGGCGATTAAGACCGTCGGTGGAAAAGGTGAAGGTCACGCCGCCGCGATCAAGTCGCTCAAGCTGTTGCAGGCGGCCGATGCATCCGCGTTGCCGGAAATCGTCAAGGCGTTTGACGGGGCCGGAGTGCTCGCGGCCAATTGGCTTCGCAGCGCTTTCGAATCCGTTGCCGACCGAGCCATCACGAACAAGGCTCCGTTTCCCGCCAAGCAGTTGGAAGCATTGGTCAAGGACACGACTCAGGACGCGCGGGCTCGACGTTTGGCCTACGAATGGCTGCTTAAAGTCGACAGCGGGCTGGACGATCGCTTGATCCCCAGCCTGTTGGAAGACCCAAGTGCCGACTTTCGCCGAGACGCGGTCGCTCGTTTGTTGAGTGAAGCGGAAACTCAATTGGCCGCCAAGAAAATCGACGAGGCCAAGGCGACATATCGCACGGCACTGCGAGGCGCCGTCCACGATGATCAAGTGAAGCAAATCGTCGCGGCTCTGAAGAAGCAGGGCGAAACAGTGGACTTACAGGCCCACTTTGGGTTCCTGGGGCAGTGGAACCTCATCGGCCCCTTCGACAACAAGGACAAAAAAGGCTTTCCGGTGGTCTATCCGCCGGAAAAAGAGATCAAGCCGGATGCGACCTACAAGGGCCAACTCGGCGACGTGAAGTGGCAACCGCTGAAGACGGACGACGGCTATGGAGTCATCGACATCGGCAAGCAACTCGAAAACTACAAGGGTTCGTTGATGTACGCCGAAACCAAGGTCGACAGCCCGCAGGACCAGCACGTGCAGTTTCGTCTTGGCACGGCGAATTCCTGGAAACTATGGGTCAACGGCAAGCTGATCTTCGCTCGTGAAGAGTACCACCGCGGCATGCGGATGGATCAATACCGGCTGGACGTCGACTTGAAGCAAGGACAGAACGTGATCTTGCTGAAGATTCTGCAGAATGAGCAGACGGAAGATTGGGCTCAGCGTTACCAGTTTCAATTGCGGATCTGCGATGCCGCCGGCAGCGCGGCGCTTGGTAAGAACTGAATTGATTTTTGATTTGAAATCTTCCTTGCTCCCGCCTCTTCCGCCGCCGCCGGGCCAAGTCTTCATTGCTACAACCGAGGAATTCCATGAATCGACATCTTTTCCATATAACGATTGTTTTAACGTGCGTGTGCGGTCTCACCGGCGCGGACTGGCGACAGTTTCGCGGGAACGATACGACCAGCGTTTCCTCCGATCAAAAAGTGCCGACGACCATTAGCGGCACAAGCGTCGCCTGGAAACTGGGTTTGCCGGGTGGCGGCTTGTCCGGCCCCATCGCAGTGGGCGATCAAGTCTTCATTACCGCCAGCAGCGGGCCGGATCAGGATCGCCTGCATGTGATCAGTGTCGATGCCAAAACCGGTAAGAAGCGATGGGAGCGACAGTATTGGGCCACCGGACGAACGATGTGCCACGGCACCATGCGGAATGCCACGCCCACCCCCGCGAGCGACGGTCAACGCGTCGTTGCGTTCTACTCCAGCAACGACCTGGTCTGTTTGGACCTCGCCGGCAACATGTTGTGGTATCGCGGCTTGACGCACGATTTTCCGAACGCCAGCAACAGTTTGGGCATGGCGTCGTCGCCGGTGATCGTGGACGACACGGTGATCGTGCAAGTGGAAAGCGATGCGGAATCGTTCGCGATGGGCATCGACGTCAAGACGGGTACCACCCGCTGGAAGAGCACTCGCCCGCTGCGATCCAACTGGACATCGCCAGCGGTCATCCAGACCAAAAACGGCAAACAAGTCCTGCTGCAATCGTCGGCCGGCTTGGCGGCGATCGACGCGAAAACGGGCAAGGTGGCCTGGGAATTCGGCGACGGGGCGTCGACGATCCCGTCATCCGCCGTCGCGGGCGACACGATCTACATCGCCTCCAACGGCTTGACGGCGATTCGCCCGAATGACAAAGGCGACAAGCCGGAAGTGCTTTGGAACGACAATCGCTTGGCTCCGTCGAATCCGAGTCCCGTGGTGGTCGACGGCCGGACCTACACGCTCAGCCGGGGCGGAATTCTCATCGCCGGCGACGCCAAGACGGGAGAAGTCGTCTGGCGACTCCGCTTGGAAGGCAAGGGACGCTATTGGTCGACGCCGGTCGTGGCGCGAGGCCACTTGTATGCGTTCCACGATTCCGGGTTGTCGCATGTGATCAAGCTGGGCGATAAGAAAGGCGAAATCTTGTCGGAGTATGACTTCGGTGAAACCATCTTGTGCTCGCCCGCCATTGCCAATGGGGCTCTGTACGTTCGCGGACACAAGCATTTGTGGAAGATCGCCGACGGTCATGATTGATCGATCCATCGCCCGTTGTGGAGAGCCTTGATGTCGATTCGCCCATCCGTTGCTGCGTGGTGTTCCGCGTGGTTGTGCTGCTGTGTTTGCGTTTCGCTGTGGGCCGACGAATCTCCCGCGAAAACCGATTCCGCCAAGGCGGCGGACGCGAAGAAAACGGGTGCTGAAAAGTCGCCAAGCCGGGACGCGGATGCCAAAACGGCAAAAGACGCGCCCGAGAAACCGCCGGTTGAAAAGACCGTTCAGGAACTGGCCGCCGCTGTCCGCGACTCCGTGGTGGTCGTGAGCTATCTGAATCGAGACGGCAAGCAGGCTGGAGTCGGCACGGGCTTCGTTGTGGGCCAAGGATTGATCGCCACGAATCTGCACGTCATCGGCGAAGCTCGTCCGATCGTCGTGACCACCGCAGACAAGAAACGGCATGAGGTCATCGAAGTCCACGCCACCGACAAACGGCATGACCTCGCCCTTCTGCGGATCGCCTCGAAATCGTTGATCCCGCTGGCACTCGGCGATTCCGACCAACTGAAACAGGGCCAACCGATCATGGCCATGGGGAATCCCATGGGACTGAAGCACAGCGTGGTCAGCGGTGTTGTTTCAGGGCGGCAGGAAATCGACGGTCGCCGCATGATTCAATTGGCGATCCCCATCGAACGGGGCAACAGCGGCGGGCCGCTGATGGATCGGCAGGGACGAGTTCACGGCTTGCTCACGCTCAAGTCTGCGGTCACCGCCAACCTGGGTTTCGCCGCCGAAATCAATGCGCTCAAGCCACTGTTGCTGAAACCGAATCCAGTGCCCATTGATCGCTGGCTGACGATTGGCCGGTTGTCGACCGAGGATTGGAAACAGCTCTTCGGAGCCAACTGGCGTCAGCGTGCGGGTCGGATTCAGGTCCAAGGTCGCGGTAGCGGATTCGGCGGGCGGTCGCTGTGTCTGTCGACCAAACCGATGCCCAAGTTGCCTTTTGAAGTCGGTGTACGAGTCCGCATGGACTACGAATCCGGAGCGGCGGGGTTGGTGTTTCATTCGGACGGCACGAACCGCCATTACGGGTTCTATCCGAGCAGCGGGAATCTGCGGTTCAGCCGTTTTGATGGTCCCGACGTGTTCTCGTGGCAAGTGCTGAAAGAACTCGCGTCACCCCACTATCGACCCGGCGAATGGAACGCGCTCAAGGTTCGCGTCGACGAAAACAAAATCCAATGCTTCGTGAACGACGAACTGGTCATCGAATCCACCGACGCTGGATTGACGAGCGGTTCGGTTGGGCTGGCCAAGTTCCGCGACACCGAAGCCGAATTCAAGCAGTTTCAGGTCGCGGCCAAGATCGCCGATTCACGTCCGCCGAAAGAGGCGGTGGAACGCATCGCCAAGCTCGTTCCGGACGTGCCCGCGAATGAACCGCCATCGACGAAATTGGTCGAACAACTGCTGCCCGATGCCGACGTGGCACCCGAGATTCTTCGCGAACAGGCCGAAATCCTGCGCCGCCGAGCGACGCGACTCACGGAGTTGGCGGCCGTCGTGCATCGCGAACAGGTGCAGCAAGAAATGGCGAAACTCCTCAAGCTGCCGGAAGACAAGATCGACTTGCTGCACGCGGCGCTGCTGATCGCTCGGTTGAATAATGCGGATTTGGACGTCGACCATTATCTGCACGAAGTCGACCGCATGGTGGCCGAGATCAAGCAGTCGCTGAAGCCGGATGCCACCGAGCACGATCGGATTGCGGCGCTCGACAAGTACCTCTTCAAACAACTGGGATTCCACGGCGGGCGGACAAACTACTACAGCCGCTCGAACAGCTATTTGAACGAAGTGATTGACGACCGCGAGGGCCTGCCGATCACGATGTCCGTGTTGTATGCCGAGATGGCTCGTCGGGTGGGAGCCAACGTGGTCGGCGTTGGTTTGCCGGGACACTTCGTGGTGCGTTTCGAGCCCAAGAAAGGCAAGCACGAAATCATCGATGTCTTCAATGAAGCGAACCGTCTCACGGAAGCCGAGGCGATGGAACAGATCGAAGCCAGGATCGGTCGGCGTGACAAGTCGTTTCTCGAGTCTCAATCGAAGCGAGCCATCGTGGTGCGGATGCTGCGGAATCTAATGGGGATTGCCCGCAATGAAGAAAAGCCCGAGGAAATGTTGCGGTACGTGGATACGATGGTTTCGGTGGATCCCGGTAGTGGCGAAAGCCGCTTCTTTCGAGCCGTGTTGCGAATGCAAACAGGCCGCTTGAAAGCTGCCGCCGAAGATGCGGATTGGTTGTTGGATAATAAACCCGGCGACGTCGACCAAAGCCAAGTCCGCGAATTTCGAGAACTGCTTGATCGGCAACTCCGCAAGTCGTGAATCGACGCTTATTTATTAGTAGTCATGACTCACCATTGCTACCGCCGATCCCGTGCATCGATGGTTCGGCCAATTCTTCTGCATACTGTCGCTTCCACTCGTTCAGGAGAGCAACGAACGTGTCCCACGGAGTGGACCTATTAACAAGAATGTTGATCTGACCTTGGATGGCGTCGGGATCTTCACTGAAGCGTACGCCCTGTGAATGCAGGTAATTTGCAAATGCCTGCGCATGATCGGGCTTCGCGAACAAAGAATGGGCTTCCAGAGCTTGGACCGGAATGATGTACTCGACCTCGCGCTTTCTGCGTAAATCCACGGGTCTGTATTCGAGGTCCTCAATCTCTTCGGCAGGAAGTTCTGTGGAGTTCCAGTTCCCTCTCCCGGATTCGTAACGCACCAAGTAGAGGTGTCTTCCTGACCCGGAAAGTTCTAAGTCAACCGAATCCAGCGTGAAAGGACGAAGGCCGGGACGAGCAATAAGACCGTTGCAATAGCAAAGCCTGCGTGTGCCGTGTTGAAGTAGATCATCGTGGCGTCGATGATGACCAGTGACAGCAGCATCGTCTTTACCGCCGTTTGCACTTTGCCGGGAGACGGGTCTTGAATCGCTGCCGCCAAGCGGCGGTTGACGACCAAGGCCACCACGAGCAGTGCAAATCCCACATTGCGCGGATCCGCGCTGCCCGGCCAATAGGTCAGCAAATGCGCGATAATGGCCAACCCGGCATTCACGAACACCAAGCCGACCACCAGATCGAATCGCCGACTTTGCTTGGCTTCGGTTCGCGCAAACAGAGTTAGCCCGAGCACGTAGACTCCCAAGCCGCCAGCGACTTGCAATTGCGGTCGCGTCCACACGCTGAACCACAACCCAATTGCACTGGCTCCAAGAATGACGTTGAGGAATCGACACGCCCCCATTGCAAGCGGGCCAGCCAATGTCTTCTTGAGGAAACTGTCGTAGCCCAGGATCACCACACACAAGATCAACGCCACTTTCAGCGGATCGTATTGCCCCGTGATCTTGCCGTAGCCCACCGCGTAACTCGCCGCCACGCCCGCAAACATCAACACCGCACCGATCATCGTCGCCATGGCCACGGAGACTCGACCCGACGGAATGGGAGCATTGGGCCTTTCTTCGGCGTCCACTCTCCGGTCGAACACGTCGTTAAACACCATGCCCGATAAGTACAAACACACGGACGTCGCGATCAGCCAGCCGAGTTCCCAGACCCAGGGTTGGCCAAGCGTCACCTCAAGGCTGTCGTGCAGCAGGCCGAGATCGAACAGGCCCAGATTCGTGAGCGCGAAGCCGAGCATGATGTCGGCCACCGCCGTGAAGACTGTGGGCAGACGGATCAGTTGGAGATAGGGCAGCAAACGTCGCATTTGGTGGAGTCGCCATGAGGAACAGGATGTGGTGAGTCGCAACTCGACCGTAGCTTGGGACCATTGTCCCGAGCCGATGGTCCCGAGCCATCACGGGACGATGGTCCCGTGCTACTGGGAGGTCTGTCACGAGTTCGGCAGTCGAGCCATCACTTTCGACGATTGGCAGCGCTCATGAAACCCTCGAAGACGTCATTCTCGATGAGCGCTGACCGATGCGAGTCGGTTGGATATTCTCATGCGCGTCAATCAATTTGAATCGTTCCCAATTCACCGCTGAAATGGATGAAATTTCGTGAGCACCGACCAGCCGCTTTCCTTCGTGCGATTGTTTACGGACGGTGCCTGTCGCGGCAATCCGGGTCCGGGCGGTTGGGCGTGTATTCTCAGGCACCCCGCGTCCGGCAAGGAACGGGAATTATCCGGCGGTGCCCGATCCACCACGAACAACCAAATGGAATTGCAGGCCGTGATCGAGGGTCTGTCCGCGATCAACCGGCGGTCGTCCGTCGAGGTCATCACCGACAGCAAGTACGTCGCCGACGGCAGCACGCAGTGGATGCCGAATTGGAAACGGAACGGATGGAAACGCCGTGAAAAGTCGCAGTTGAAACCGGTCAAGAATGTCGAGTTCTGGCAGAAACTCGACGAATTGCTGAGCAAGCACGAAGTCCGCTTCACCGTGGTCAAGGGACATACCGGCCACGCGGAGAACGAACGGTGCGATGAATTGGCCGTGGCCGCGGCGATGGAGTTCATGAGATGACATCGTCCGGCTCGAATCCGTTGCCGGACTCCGCGGCGACACGCGGCAATGACGCGACTTCACCGGAGTCGCGGTATGCGTTGGGGCTGCAAACGCCGGTGCAATTTCTGCGACGCGTCGGCCCCGAGCGAGCCCCGTTGCTCGAACGCATGCGGATCCACACGGTTGAAGATCTCTTGTATTACATGCCGCGCGACGTCTTGGACCTGACCGAAGTCTCCGAACCCAAAGACATCAAGGCCGGCGAAATGCACACGGTGTGCGGCACGGTGGTGGACATCGACGGCAAGGACATCAGCGGCGGTCGCACCATGTCGGCCGTGTTGCTCGATTGTCGCGGTCACTTTGTACGGGGCGTGTGGTTCAACCAATCGTGGGTGTTGAAACGCTTCCACCACGGTGAAGTCGTGCTGTTTTCCGGGAAACCCAAATGGAGTGCTCGGCGCTGGGAATTCGCGCACCCGAAAGTCCAAACGCTGGAAGACGGCAGCGGCGACGAAACCAGCGGCGGCATTCATCCCAAGTACGGCCTCACCGACGGACTGAAACTGCATGAACTCAACAGCATGATCGACGCCGCGCTGGAAGACTTCATCAGCTTTATGGGCGATCCACTGCCGGACGCGTTTCGCCGACATCACAAGTTGCCGCGGTTGCCCGATGCCGTCCGCCAGCTGCATCGGCCCGCTTCGATGGACGAGTTCAATGCGGCGAAGCGGCGGCTGATCTTCGACGACTTGCTGGAGTTTCAACTCGGTTTGGCATTGCGGCGTCGAGCCTGGCGCGATCACGACCAAGCCGCCAAGCTCGTGTGTACTCGGAAGATCGATGCCCGCATTCGGCGGCTGTTTCCGTTCGAATTCACGGCCGGGCAAAACCAATCCGTGGCGGAGATTTGTCAGGATTTGGCCAGCGGTCGAGCCATGCATCGCCTGTTGCAGGCGGATGTCGGGGCGGGCAAAACGGCCGTCGCCATGTACGCGGTCCTGGTTGCGGTGGCACATGGTTACCAAGCCGTGCTGATGGCTCCGACCGAAGTTTTGGCGAATCAACATTGGCGGACGATTGACGAGGCGTTGTCGGAAAGTCGTGTCGAGCGGTTGCTCTTAACGGGCAACCTGACGCCGGCGCAACGCCGAGACGCCTTGGCTGCGATTGCGGCTGGGTCGGCACAATTGATCGTGGGGACTCAGGCGATCATCCAGGAAGACGTGAAGTTCGCGAAGCTCGGCGTGGTGATCATTGACGAGCAACACAAGTTCGGCGTGGCCCAACGCGCGAAGTTTTCCTCCGGCGGCATGGTTGTGGATCTCGACGCGACCGACGAACGCTTCGACCCTCGGCAAAAGCGACTTCGCCTTGATGCCGACGCGGAGGAAAACGCGACGCCAACCGGAATCGAACACGTTTTGGAGCCGACGGCCGCGCAGCAGTCCGACGGGCAGCCCGCATCGCAGGAGCCTCCGTCGCCGGCGGAATCCTTGGCGACTCACGTGTTGGTGATGACGGCCACTCCCATCCCGCGAAGCCTGTGTCTCACTCAGTTCGGAGACCTCGACATCAGCACGATTGGAGAACTGCCGCCGGGACGTCAGCCGATCGTCACCAATCGAGTGGTCGGGCCGCATCAGCGCAAGAAGGCTTGGGAATTCGTTCGCAAACAACTGCAACGTGGGCGTCAGGCTTACGTGGTTTGTCCGCGAGTTGATCAAGGGCTGGGCAAGGCCGAGGCTGAATTGGCCGGCAGCGCGGAAGAGGTGTACCAGGGTTTGCAGCGGGGTGAACTCAGTGACTTCAAAGTGGGCATGATTCACGGGCAATTGGATCGCGATCAGAAAACCGGCGTGATGGAATCGTTCCGCTCGGGCGAGACGCAGGTGCTGGTTTCGACGACCGTGATCGAAGTGGGTGTCGATGTGTCAAACGCCACGATGATGTTGATCTATCACGCGGATCGCTTCGGGCTTTCGCAACTGCACCAGCTTCGCGGTCGGATTGGTCGAGGCCGCTTTCAGGGCCAGTGTTTTTTGTTTTCAGACGCCTCGACGGAAGACGCGCTGAAACGCTTAAGCGCCATGGAATCCACGTCCGACGGATTCAAGATCGCCGAAACGGACTTTGAAATGCGAGGCCCCGGCGACGTGCTTGGCACCAAACAACATGGCCAGCTTCCACTCCGAGTCGCCCATCTGCTCCGAGACCAAGCGGTACTCCGCGAGTCGCGCAAGGCGGCGTTTCAGTTGGTCGAATCGCGGAACATCGATCGCCCGGAATTCGCCGACCTCCGCAGCCGAGTCTTTGATCGCTTCGGCGAATCGATGGAACTCTCGAAGTCGGGTTGATCGCCGGCAATCAATCGTGTTCGACACAACTTGCTTCAACAATCGTCAACTCTGCGCAGGCGTTGATTTGGCCGGGCCGCGAGGATTCGATAGGAGGTAGCGGGAAACGGTGCCACACAGTTGGGCTCCGACAGTCAGATAGCCTGTCTGCGTACTGTGCGGTGTGTTCCAGACTGTTTCGAGAGTTGACCGAGAAGAATTCTATTGAGAAAGTCGCCAGATTTCGGCCGTCCCACTCGTACTGATTGACGTCTTTCATCTACTCGACTTCCCCGACCCGGCCGTATCGGGCAGCAACCGAGCGACCACGGTCGTGGCCTCGCAAGCGTTGATGATGCTCAACAGCGACCTAGTCATGCAGTCCGCCACCCGTTTCGCCGACCGTTTGCTCGCTGAGCTTGCTGACGTCGATCAACGCCTCTCGCGGCTGTACGTTCGTCAAACCAATCCGCGCACCATTCCCAGACGAGGCCGGACATATCGTACAGGCCCCAGGGATTCGGATCCTTCTCGCCGACCGGATGGGTCACGCCTCCCGCATTCTTGTCTGTCAACACTTCGGAAGCGTGGTCGTCCACGAAAGAGTGAAACCTGACCGAAGCAGACCGCAAATATCGAACCTGTCCCGTTTTCTTCTCCGTTTTCTTCTCGGACTCAAGAAACGCTCAACATCACCACGGAAAGCATGAACGCAACTGACCAGGGTGCGCTGCGCGACTCTGGGCTTTGTTGTTGAACTCGTTCGGAGTAATGTTCATTACTTAACCCATAATCTCCGTGACGGCTCGGCCATGCACGTCCGTTAAACGGAAATTGCGGCCCGAATAGCGGTACGTCAGCCGTTCGTGATCGATCCCCAACAGGTGCAGGATCGTGGCGTGCAGGTCGTGCATGTGGATTTTGTTTTCGACGGCTTGGTGGCCGAATTCATCGGTGGCTCCGTATGCGAAGCCGGGCTTGACGCCTCCGCCAGCCAGCCACACGGTGAAGCCGCCGGGATTGTGATCTCGGCCGGTTCCCTTGTTCTGGGCATAGGGTGTGCGACCGAATTCGGCTCCCCACCAGACAATCGTGTCTTCCAGCAAGCCGCGTTGGTCCAGGTCTTTCAGCAAACCGGCGATCGGCTTGTCCACGCGTTTCGCGTGTTCGGCGTGTTTCGGCAGATTGGAATGCTGGTCCCAAGCCGGATTCGGTGAGCCGTCGCCGTATGTCAGTTGAATGTAGCGTACGCCGGCTTCGCACAGTCGACGGGCCATGAGGCACTGGCGTCCGAAGTCGTTCGTTTCTTTTTCGTCTACGCCGTACATCTCGTGTGTCGCCGCCGTTTCGCGGCTTAAGTTCAGTATGCCGGGTGCGTTGTTCTGCATTCGCCAAGCAAGTTCGTACGAGTTGATCACGGCTTCCAATTCGGCGTCTCGCGTGTTGAGGGCGAGTTGCTCGGCGTTGAGTGATCGCAACAAATCGAACTGCTGTTGTTGCTGTTGAGTGTCATAACGCGAATTGACGAGGTCGCGAATCTTGGCGTCCACCGCCGACTTGCCGGCGCTGCCCAGTGTGGTGCCTTGATGCACGGGAGGCAGAAATGCACTGCCGTAATTGCGAGCCCCACCATTACCCGGGGACGGGCAAATCGACATGAATCCGGGCAGATTTTCGCTCTCGCTGCCCAAGCCGTAGCTGATCCAGGATCCCATGGACGGCCGCACGAAATTCGTCGACCCACAATGCATGAACAACGTCGCGGGGCCGTGGGCTACGCCTTCGGTGTGCATGGAATGCAGCATGCAGAGCTTGTCCGAGTGCTGGGCGATTTCGGGAAACAGGTCCGAAGCCCAGCGACCGCATTCGCCGTATTGTCGGAACTTCCACAGCGGCTTCTTCACCAATTGCGAACTGCCGCGCATGCCGGTGTTGGCGATGACTCGGGCATCGTCGAAGGCCAGACTTTGGCCGTCCTTTTCTTCAAGCAGCGGCTTGTAGTCGAACGAGTCGACATGACTGGGACCGCCTTGCATGAATAGGAAGATCACGCGTTTGGCTCGGGGAGCGAAGTGCGGCTGCTTGGCCGACAGCGGATTCGATGCCGCGGATGCAGTGCCGTTGAGCAGACCGGTTAGGGCCAGGTTGCCGAAGCCGCAAGCGGACAGTTTGAGGGCTTGGCGGCGGCTGAAGTTGAATGGTGTCATGGTTATGACTCGTGAAGGATTGGTTTCGGTTCTACGCGGGGTCTGGCTTACGTATTTCAGATTTGGCGGGGGTTTGCTCGG
>JAQBZS010001154.1 GCA_027622115.1 Planctomycetota bacterium
GAATTCGTCGAGCCGTTGATCGTTGCCAGCGGATGCAGATGCTTACGGCGAATGGCTAGAGCAGGCGAGCTAAGATCTCTGCGATCAAATCGATGGTGACGCTGTCGATCCACAAGTCGGTAACGACAACTATGACAAGATTTCGGTGATCGCCTTGCCTTCGGCGATCCGGATCGGGCGACCCACTTCCGAAATGTTGCGTTGCTCGGGATCCACCTTGATGGCCCGGCACAGCGTGGCGAGTACATCCGGTACATCGACTTTCTTGTCTTCAACGGTTGTGCCGTCCGCGCTCGTGCGACCGTAAGCTTGGCCGCCTTTGATGCCGCCGCCAGCCAGGACCGTCGTCCAGGCTCGCGGGTAATGGTCGCGGCCTTGATTGCGGTTAATCACCGGAGTGCGACCGAATTCTCCGAGCCAGATGATGGTCGTTCTTTCCAGCAGACCACGCTCCTGCAATTCAGTCATGAGGGTGGCCCAGCCCGCATCCAATTCCGTGGACAACGCCTTGACTCGCGGAAAGTTTTGCGCGTGCGTGTCCCAACCGAGTGCTCCGCCGGTGTTGCCTCGCAGGGAGATTTCGACAAACGGCACGCCGCGTTCAATCAACCGTCGAGCCATCAAACAGCCTTGGCCAAACCGACCGCGACCGTACGCGTCTCGCACGGTTTCCGATTCCGTCGAAAGATCGAATGCTTTGGCGGCTTCACTCCGCATCATGCGGATGGCTCGGCGATACACCGTGTCCTGGCTGATGGGCGACGCCGATGCGTGTTGTTCCAGGAAACCGGTTTGCAACGTGTTCCACAGGTCCAAGCGAGCGTCCGCCTGCTCCACACCGACGGGCGTGGCGAGATCATCGACACCCAATTCGGCGTAGCCGGCCTGGTTCTGTTGCGTCTGTTGCTGAAACACATTGGACGCACCCACGGTCAAGGGAGCGTGTCGCGGTCCGAGGAATCCTGGGCCGAACGCCGCGTTGTTGAATGCGGTGTACGGTGAAATGCTCACGAAATTCGGTAGCTCGGCGGAACCGCTGCCCATCGCTTTTGAAATCGACGAACCCATCGTGGGAAAGCGGATTGGGCCACCCGGTCGATGCCCGGTGTGCATCAGATAGGTGCCGCGATTGTGATCGCCTTCGGCCGTGCTCAGGCTCCGCACGATCGCTAGCTTGTCCGCCTGAGCGGCGAGCTTCGGCAGGTGCTCGCTGATCCGCAGACCGGCGACATTCGTGGCGATTTCCTTGAATTCACCGGCGTTCGCGTGATTCGGTTTCATGTCGAACGTATCGGTTTGCGTGGCACCGCCCGGCATCCACAACAGCACGCAATGGCGTTGTCTTTTTTGCTCGGCCGCTACGACTTGAGCCAGTCGCGGCATCCAACCACTCATGCTGATTCCGGCAAGGCTCATGCCGGCCATTCGCAACATGTCGCGACGAGTCAGTTCACTCATGAGAGTCTCCGAAGTTGAAAGGGGTCGCTGGTTGGGTTGTAGCCACCGTCGCCAGACGGTGGTTTCGCAGCGTTGCTTCCACCGACGATGGCTACGTTTGGGTTGTCGGTCGCAGGCTGCGTTGGTTGACACTTAATGATTCAAGACGAATTCCGCACTGTTCAACAACGCCCACAAAACATCGCTCAATGCTTGTCGTCGGCTGGATCGCTTGCTGGATTCATCGACGTACGACACAAACTTGGCACGTTCGATTTCGCTCGGCTTACGAGACAACGTCGACATGAATAGCGTCTCGACACGGGCCGCATTCGAAGCGAAGAAAGGAGCGTCCAACATCACGAGGATATCGCTCTGTTGCAGATCGGTGGCGTCGCGAATCAAGCTGCCGTTCATCAATGTGAGCGCTTGCGGAATGCCGGCCTCGTATTCGGTGGCACCCTGAGTCGGCGCTCGGAACTTGAGCAGGAACGCCTGTCGCGTTTGGCTGCCGTTCTGCGCGAAACCGCCGCGTTGGTTGGCAAGCTGGCCACCTTCGCGTTTCCGCATCGCTTCCAGCAGGCAATCGTAGAGCTGTTCCGCAGTGAGGCTCTTGATGGCCATTCGAGCGAACAACTCTGGGCGCTGATTGTCACCGGGCGACGAACTGCTGGAAAGTTGGTACGCCCGAGTCATCGCCAACGTACGAGTCAACCTTTGCAAGTCGAAACCGGATTCCACGAAATACTGCGCCAAGTCGTTCAGCAACGCCGGATGGCTGGGTGGATTGTGTTTGCCGAAGTCATCGGCGGGATCGACGATGCCACGACCGAACAGTTGCGCCCAGACTCGGTTCACCGTCGCCCGCGCGAAGTACGGGTTGCTGCCGGACGTCAGCCACTTGGCGAGTCGTTGGCGGCGGTTCCCGTCTTCACCGTCCGGGCTGGGCTTGCCGGCCAGGAATCGCGGCGCGACGACATCGTCGGTTTCGGGAAACGTCAGCTCGCCGGTAGTGGCGTCCGTCACTTGAGCCACGAACTGCTGTGGGTTTTGTGGGCGTACCAACCTGGCGAAGAACGCGGCGTAGCCCCAAAAGTCGTTTCGCGTCCAATGGTCGAATGGGTGATCGTGGCATTGAGCGCATTGAATTTGCGTGCCTAGAAAAATCTTGGACGTGCTGGCAGCCAACTCTTCGGGCTTGAGTTGCAGCGCCGAATAA
>JAQBZS010000031.1 GCA_027622115.1 Planctomycetota bacterium
CAAGAAACCGACCGACGTGGATTGGGACGCTGTCCTAAAGCCTCGCGGCGGCGAAACGCGGATGGGCGACTCGATGATCGAGTTGATCCAGCAAATCAGCGGAGACACGCTGTCCGCGTTTGTGGTCGCCGGTGACGGTCAATCCAACGCGGGGATCAATGCCCAGGCCGCGAATACCGCCGCAAAAAAAAGTGGCGTACGTTTGATTTCGGTCGGCGTCGGCGGCACATCGAAGCCGGTGAATTTGTCGATCGCTCGGATCGATTCGCCGAAAGACGTGCATGTCGGTGACGACTACGAAATCCAGGCCTCCGTGCAAGGCCAAGGACTTGAAGGCAAAACGGCCATCATCGAATTGTTGTCGCGGCTCGAAGGTTCGGAGGAAGAGCCGCAGCCTGTGGAAAACGGCCGACAAGAAGTGGAGATTCTCAAGGACGGGATTCCGTCCGAGCCGGTGACGTTTGTGCGAGTCCCCGATGTCGTGGGCGAAATCGAATACTTCGTTCGCACGAAACTCGCGGATGAATCCGTCGGCGAGTCTCGACGCGACGACAATGAACGCAACTTTACGGTGGCCACGGTGGATCGCCGCACGGGCGTGCTGATCATCGCCGGCGGGCCGATGCGAGACTACCGCTTCGTTCGCAATCTGCTGGAGCGGCATCAAGCGTTTGACGTCGATGTGTGGCTGCAAACGGTGACCGACCCCACCAAAATCGATCAGGACTGCGACTACATTTGGAGCCAATTTCCGGTCGATTTCCCGAAACGGCCTCCGGTCGAAGAGCTGCGAAACTTCGATCAGATGACGGAATCGGTCAAGAAGCGAAAAGCGAAGGAATACGACATCGTCATCGGCTTCGACCCGAATTGGCGAGCCTTCGATCCCTTGTGGATCGGCAAGACGCTCGACGATCTCGATCTGAGCCGTCTGGAACGATTGACCAAGTGGGTGGAGAAGCACAGCGGCGGACTGGTGCTGGTGGCGGGCGACGTGTTCACGCCGGACATCGCGGGAGGCAACGCCAAGTTTTCGGAGTTGCTCGACTTGTATCCGGTGGTGCTCGATCAGTTCGTGCTGCCGATTCAATTGGACCGCAATGCCCAAAACAAACCGATCGACATCACGTTCACGCAGCAGGGCAAGAACACGGCTTTCCTGATGCTGACGGAAAACCCACAGGAATCGCAGGAAGAGTGGAAGGCGATGGGCGGTTTCTTCCGCTGCTATCCCACGTCCGGCGAAAAGGCCGGGGCGTCTGTCTATGCCATCTTCAATGATCCGCTGTCGGACCTGCCGATTTTGATGGCGTCCCAGTACTACGGGTCCGGTCGAGTCTTCTATCTGGGTAGTGCCGAATTGTGGCGATTGCGGTCGGTTTCGGACGAGTACTATCGCCGACTGTGGACAAAAACGATTCGCGAGGTCGGTCAAGGGCGTCGCAAGCGCGGGAATAGTCGAGGCACATGGCTGCTGGAAGAAAAGCCGTTCATCCTTGGGCAGCGAGTCCCTTTGCGGGCGCAATTGTTCGACGGCCAGCTTCAGGAACTCGACGATCCCGAAGTGACGATCGAGATCCTCGATCCCGAAGGAAACCCGCTGGCGGCAAGTCGCTCGTTGAAGTTGGATGAACATCGCGCGGGGCAGTACGTCAACGACTTCATCGCTACCCAAGAAGGCAAGTACAAGGCGTTGTTGCCGATTCCCGATTCGACGGACGTACTGATCGGGACAATCACGGTGCAACTCCCAGATCTGGAATCCGACAATCCTCAGCAGGATGAAAAGGCGCTGAAGGATCTCGTGCGAGACACCGGGGGCGAATACTTTTCGACGACAGCCTTCACCGAGATGGTGGCGGATGATCTTGAGCGAAAGAAGTTTTTCCCTGACAAGTCAATCAGCAAGATTGTCCCGGAATCATTGAAGACTTTGTGGGACCGGGATTGGCTGATGTACCTGTTGGTGGGGTTGCTGTCGGCCGAGTGGTTGACTCGCAAGATCATTCGGTTGGCTTGAGGCGAGCCAGGTCTGGCGACGTGTTCACAGTTGCCCCGAAGGGGCTTGACATAACAGCCCAGGGCAACGCCCTGGGAATCGGACATCGTGACGTGGTTCGCCCTGATAAGGGCAAAACAGCACAGCGAGTTTGATCGAGTCGTCTTTGTATTGCCCTTTCAGGGCGAGCCTTTTATCGGGACTTCGGTTCCCAGGGCGTTGCCCTTGGCTGGTATGTTTGGCCCCTTCGGGGCGGTAAGAACGATCCATGTGGCACACGAGCGAACGGGGTCGAGAGTCTTTTTCGGTTTGACGGTTTCGTGTAACCAAAGACGTTTCGCCGAAAAAGACTCCCGGCCCCTTCCGCGCTGGCTATTCATAATCGACCGGAGTAATCATCCATGATCGCCCGAGTTCCAATCGAAGTGCGACCCGAGATTCAACATGCCTTGGGCAGCTTGAAGGCTCGTATTCGCACGTATGTGTTGATGGAAGGGTTGGCACTCGTCGGCGTGCTGATGGGGCTGGCGTTTTGGCTGAGTCTGGCCGTGGATCACTTCTATTTCTGGCTCAGCAATCTTGAATTGCCGGTATGGTTCCGAGCCGGGTACGTCAGCGTGGTGGCGGGAGTGTCGGTGTTCGCGTTTGTGTCGTGGGTGCTGTTGCGGCTGTTTCGCACAATCCGTTTGCGTGCCCTGGCGCTGGTTCTGGAGCGACGGTTTCCCGAGCTGAACGATCGCTTGATCACGGCGGTCGAGGTCTCGGATTCGATGTCTGGGCATGAATCGCAACTGACGATCGCCATGTTGGAGCGAACCGTTGCGGATGTGGCCTTGGTGACTCAGAAGCTGGACGTCGGCGAGGTTTTCAACAAGACGCCGGTGAGACGCGCCGTGTGGACGGCCATCATCCTGTTGGTCTCCGTGCTCGGTTTCGGCGTCGCGGATGCCGATGCGTTTCAACGTTGGGCTCAAGCGTTTCTCGGTTGGAACGACCATTACTGGGTTCGCGAAACGGACTTGGTCGCTCGGGTCATCGCCCAGCCGGGTGATCGCATCAAGAACTTTCGCAACTCGGCGGGAAACAGCACGGTCGGACGTCCGGGCGTCTACAAACACCCCCGTGGCGGCGATTTGACGATCCTGATCGAAGTCCCGACTCCCAAAGATTTGGTGACGCGACAACAGCGAGTTCGTACGCGAGTGGAAACTTTGCTGGCCCCCAAACCGGCAGTTTCTCCGAAATCGGCAGACAAGAAGACAAACCTGGAATCCAAGACGGCTTCGGCGGCGGTGAAGACTGTTAAGACTGCTCAGCCCAACGACGACGACAAACCACCGGTGGTCGATCCGGTAAAACCCGCACCACCGGCCAAAACCAGCGATTCCAGTGAGTGCGACGAACCGGCTGCCGAGCCGGTCCCCGCAGAGAAAAAAAACGCAGAGAAGAACGCCGGCGCTCCGCTGGATGGGACTGCGCCCGATGCCACCGCCGTACCGGAAAAACCCGCGGATGCCGCTCCGGTCGCGAGCGACAAAGCCAAGACCAAGTCGGTCGCGAATGATGGTCGGTTGCTTGAGTTTCGGAAGCTCCGGATCGAACAGCGGCAGATTCAACGCGAACTCGACGGGCTGCCGCATCAATTGCAGTTGTCCTTGTCACAGATCGCGCTGGTGAATCGAGCCGTCAGTCAATTCGACGGTGAAATCGACAAGATCGATCTCGACGCGCTCTCGGCGGCGGAAGAAGCACTGCGTCAGCATCTCGGCGAGGTCGAATGGGTCGTTCCCGAACGCGTCCGCTTGGACTATCGCTTGGAAAGCGGCAGCAGCAATCGCGTTTTCCTAGTGCCGACGTCGGACGGGCAATTCAGGTACACGATCAGCAACCTGCAAGACAACGTGACGTTCTGGTTCAAGGGCCACGACTTCGCGAATCGTGAAGCGTATCGGGTGGAAATCGTGGACCCGCCGAAGATCGACGGCATGGTGCTCGCCCCGGTTTATCCGGCCTACACCAAGATGAACGAACGACTGCCGCGTCTCAAACACGTGCAGGGGACGCAGGTCGAATTGCCGGAAGAGACGCACTTCACGATGCGGGCGGAATCCAACAAGCCGCTGACTCGCGCCCGTATTCAAGCCGACACGTTTGAAATCACGCTGACTCCGATGCAAGCGAACGGTGTCGGCCTGGCGGAACTCACGGTGTTTGCCACCGAGCAGCAGCCGCTCCAAGAATTCGGGCTGCCCGATCAAGTGCTGTATCGCTTTCGACAATTCAAAGCCGAAGCGTCAATCCACGAGAAAGTGGATCGTGCCAAACGGCGGATTCGTCGCTTGGAAGATCGCAAGGACGAGTCGAATGAATTGATTACGGAAGGTGCTGTTGCGGCGTTGAAGCCGGAAACCGCAGCGACCGCTCTCAAGGAAGTTCACGAAATCCATCAACTAATTGCGTCAGCCAACGTGGATTTCGCGAAGTTCGTGGACGGGTTGGACGATCAACCTGCGGCGATGCGCGAGTTCTTGAAGTCATCGGTTCAAACACCGCTCGATGAACTCGACAACGAGGGATTTGCGAAACTCACGGAATCGCTGGAAGCACTACGCACGGCGAAAGCGGACGCGGATGTCCGCGTGTTGGAGTCGCGATTCCTTGCCGAAGTTTTGGAAGCCCGCATCGACGCCGTGTTGTACGAATTGTGTGACGGATCGCAGTTTCAGCTCGACTTTTGGCTGACCAATAAGTCGAAGACCGCAGACGGCGTGGCGGACGGCGGCATGATTCCGCTGGCCCCGAATCAGGCCCTCCGCGTGTATCTGGAAGATACGGACGACATCGTGGCGGCCGAACCGTCGCATCTGCGGATCGACGGCATCGAGGACACGCCGCCGGCGTTCGACAATTTGGGCCCGATCGGCATCGGCGATGTGATCACCCGAAAAGCTCGCGTGCCGTACAAAGGCATCATTCGGGACGACTACGGGATTTTCGACGCTCGCTTCCACTTCAAGATCGATGAGGAAGCCGAATGGCAATCGCGGCGGTTCTTCAATCCCCCGGCCGATCAACCGGCTGAATTCGTGTTGCAGCGCGCCGAGGATACGCCGTTTGAGTATTTCGAGGTGTTGCCGCTCGATTTGAACGTCGGCCAGCAACTGAAACTGACGGTGTACGCTGCCGATGGCGACGATCTCAACGGACCGCATACCTCGCGAACGAAAGAATACAAGTTCCAGATCGTGACGGCAGAGGAACTGTTGGCGTTGCTGTACGCCAAGGAAATCAACATGCGGCGGCAGTTCGAACAGACGATCAAGGAAGTCGATGAAAGCCGATTGGCTTTGGTCGAAAACCGTTTGCAACTTGAGCAGATCAAGCAGTTCGGTGAGGTATCCGGCGAGGACGCGTCTAAAAAAGAAGAATTGGAGCGCTTGATTCAAAAGCTCGATACTTCTCCAGATCGCCTCTTGAGCAAGATCGCGAAAAATAAAAGTGAGTGCGAAGGCGTTCAGGTGTCCTTCCGGGATATTCTGGACGAGCTTGTCAACAACGCGGTCCACACGGAAAAGATGGTGGAACGGATCGACGAGTTGATCGTCAAACGGCTGCAAAGCATCAACGAAAAGGACTTTGAGGCGGTGGATGGAGCCTTGCGTCTGTTCAAACGCTCGCTCGATCCCAAATGGAAAGACGACCCCAACGATCGCATCGGAGACAGCATCCGAGAATTGGATCTGATGCTGATCCATATGCGAGAGGTCTTGGCGGAAATGGAAGACCTTGCCGAATTTCATGAAGCGATTACCAACCTGAAGAAAATCATCACGGATCAGGGTGGTCTGATAAAGGACACCGGAAACGAAGCCACCAAGGAAGCCATCAAAAAGCTGAAGGGCTTGGAAGGTTTGCAAGGTGAGGACAAGACGAAACCGACAGAGAAGTCGCCAACCGAGAAGAAGCCGGTTGAAAAGCAACCGTAATTCGGGAAGGCTGGCGAAACGAAAGAGCAATAGCGTCTTATGAACCGCTTCAGTATTGTCTGGTGAGCGGTTTTTTGGAGACTGTTCAGTGCGGCGTGCCACGAACGGTGCAGCCCTTTATTCCCTAGCACTTCAGCCGAGGGACGATTTGATGTCTAAAGTTCGCTCATTCCTGGCGTTGGCCATCTTGTTTGGCCTGGCATTGGCTTCGATTCAAACGGGTTACGCTCAGGAAAAACCCGTCAAGGCGGAGGACGCCGCTGCCGTCGAGGAAGCGGAAGAACTGCCGTTGTCCGCTCGACAACGTGCAATCTTCGCCCGCTACAAGCGATTCCATCACACGCTGGTGCAGATGCATCAGTACATGCGAAAGACCGATCCAGACCGCGCGGACTTGCTGGAACGCACGATTCTCCGAGGGCGAATTTCGCAGCAACTGGAACAGATCATCAATCTGCTTGACCAGCGAGATGTTGGCTTCGGGGAAGTGATCGATCGCCAGGAGGAGTTGACGAAGCACCTCAACGCGCTCTTGGATTTGCTGCAAAGCGAAGACCGACTCAGCGATCTCGAAAAGGAAAAGAAACGCATCGAAGCGTTGCTGAAGGACGTTCGGGAGTTGATTGGTAAGGAAAAGGTTGTCCGAGCGCAAACGGAACGCGGCGGTGATACCGATCGACTTGCCGGCAAGCAGGGCAAGGTCGCGGAAGATACTGAAAAGCTCGGCAAGAAGATCGACGATCAAGACGCCGCCAAGAATGGCGAGCAGAAAGACGGAGATAAAAAGGACGGTAAGCCGGGCGAAAAGAAAGATGGCAAGCCTTCCGACGGGAAACCGAAAGATGGAAAGCCGAGCGATGGAAAGCCGTCGGACGGGAAACCCACTGATGGGAAGCCGAGTGACGGCAAGCCCAGCGAAGGCAAACCCGGTGAAAAGAAACCCGGCGACAAGAAACCTGGTGACGACAAGGACAAGAAGCCTGGCGATAAAAAGCCCGGCGAAAAGAAGCCAGGTGAAAAACCAAAGGATGGCAAGCCGCAAGACGGCAAGCCCCAGGATGGCAAGCCTCAAGACGGGAAACCGCAGGACGGCAAGCCCAGCGATGGAAAACCGAAAGCGGGCAAGCCCAAGTCGGGTCCACCGAAGAAACAGCCCAAACCGCCGGAAGGTGGCGAGAACATACCCGGAAAGAAAAAGAAGTCCGGCCCAGAGGATGACAGTGATGCCGGCGACAAGAAGGAAAAGACTCCCGGTCGCGAGGAACTCGAAAAGGCTCACGCTGAAATGGAGCGGGCCATCGAGGAATTGAAGAAGAAGAATCGCGGCAAGGCCTCGGAGGCTGAAGACAAGGCACTCCAAGAACTGATCGCCGCCAAGGAAAAGCTGGAAGAGATTCTACGTCAGCTTCGTGAAGAAGAACGCGAATTGATGCTGGCGGCACTGGAAGCGCGATTCCGCAAGATGTTGGCCATTCAATACGACGTGTTGAACGGCACCGATCAGATGAGCAAGGTCTCGAAGAAGGATTGGCGAGACGACGTGCATCGCGGCGAAATGCAAAAGCTGACGGCACGTGAACAGGAAATTGTTCACGAAGCCGACAAGGCACTCGCCATCCTCAAAGCCGAGGGAACTTCTGTCGCGTTTCCGCTCGCAGTTGAAGGGATTCGCGACGACGTGATTTCCATCGCCGAATTGCTGCAGCGATTGCAGGACGGTGCGAATGATCCAATGGATCCGTTTGCCCCGGAAGGCAAGGACATCCGGATGGATCGCGACAAGATGTACGAGTTGACGATCGGCATGGAAAAGGACGTGATCGCCGCTTTGAAAGAGCTGATCGAGGCTCTGCAAAAGGAAATGGAAAAGGACAAGAAGGACAAAGACGGCAAGCCCAAGGATTCCAAGGGCGACCCGGTACTCGTCGACAAACTGGCCGAATTGAAGATGCTGCGAACGTTGCAGATGCGAGTCAATCGCCAGACCAAACGATTGGGGACGCAAGTTGATGGCGAACAAGCGACTCAGCCGTTCATCGTCAAGAAATTGCAGCAGTTGGCTAAGTTGCAAGCCAAGATCCAGAAGACTGCGTATGATCTGGCGACCACGCGTAACCAATAATCGCGAGTTTGAGTTAGCGAGCCCGGTTTCCAGGTGAAGCCGGGCTTCTTTGTACGAGATCGCTTCCCGACACCTTTCAATGACTTCGACGGGAGTTTCCGATGAAACTTGCAAACGTCTCGATCGCAATTCTGTGCTTGTCCGTGATCGCGCCGCTCAACGCTGCCGACACGCTGTATTCGCCCCCGCGACCGGCGGACGTGTTGTCCAAAATGTTGCAGTGGGTTGCCGCTCAAAAGGGCGCGGACAAAGCACTACAGGAAAAGGTGGGCGAGATTTGGGGATCGGTGACTGCGGAAACACCGCCCGATGAAGTGCTGGCCACATTGGTCGAGGTGTTTGGCGTCGTTGATCCCGCCGCGCGGAAATTGACCACGGACTGCAAATTCATTGACGCGGGCTATTTGGCACCCAAGGCGGAATTGCTGGACAGCGATCAGGCCGATCCGTTCTTTCGACACAACATGGCCTTGTACTACGGTCGATATTTGGCGCAGCGGAACATGTTCGACGAGGCGTTGGAAGTACTCGCACCGCTGGATCCGGCGAAGGTTGTCGATCCGGCAACGTGCTTGTTTTTCAAGGCCGTGTGTCAGCATCAGTTGTTGGACAAGCCTGCGGCATTGGCGACGATTGACTCGTTGTTGAAAAACACCGAAGCCGTTCCGGCCCGCTATGCGACAGTGGCTGATTTGATGAAGTACGAGTTGCAAGGGATTCAACCGAAGTCGCTGGATGAGATCAGCAAGCGAATGTCGGACGTCGAGCGTCGCTTGGACCTCGGTCGTGCTGGACAACGCGTTCAGAAAGAAGAAAAGCGAATCGTTGCTCTTCTGGACGAGATGATCGAAAAGATCGAACAGAGCCAAGGCGGCGGTGGCGGCGGAACCGGCGGTTCACAGAATCAATCAAGCAGCCCAGCGGGCGACAGTTCGGTGAAGGGCTCGGCGGCACCGGGACAGGTGGACGACAAAGATCTTGGACCGAAGCCCACTGAAATTGGGCTGCAAGAACAAGAAGAAGCTCGAGCTCGACAATCGATCACGCGAGACTTTCCATCCCGTTACAAGATTGCGGGGCAGGAATACTTCAAGAAACTGGCGAAGCGCAAAAAGAACTCAAGCCGCTAATGCGGATGATTCACGGTAGGGTGTGTCGAGGTCGTAAACTGTTGGTGCGTCGTCAGCAAACCAAAGCACGTCGAATTCGCGAGGCAAGTCGAGACTATCTTTAACCGAGACCGAAGACGCACCATCATCACGGTTTGCTTCGACAGCACTCTACGACCATGAATAGTCCGCGCTAACGCTGGTTTGTCGTCGCAACAAGCGATAGCCCGCACACCCGTCAGCAAACAGTTGGATCGCGAACGATGAAGAACATCCTTGCCGGCCTCGCAGTTTTGTTCACGATGGCGACGCTGGCGCGCGGTGCCGCACCGCAAGTGGAAGTCGAATTGCTGTCGGGTAAGACCGTCGCGGGGACTTTGCTGGAACTGTCGGACGAGCAAGTTCAAGTTGAAACCAAAGACGGCACTCGCCAGTTTTCGCTGGTTGACGTGCTGGAGGTTCGCAATGCCGCCGCGAAAACGCTCGCCAAACCTGCTGCCGTGTCATTGCAGTTGATCGACAAGTCACGGCTTTCCGCGGAGAGCGTGACGTTGAACACTCGACGCGCGGAGATCACATCGTCGAACTTCGGCCAGTTTTCGCTGAACTTCCGGCAGATCCGCAGCCTGCGGTACAAGAAGCCCGCGGACGAACAGGCCGCTCGTTGGTCCGCTCTGCACGAACGCGAGGAAGCTCGGGACTTGTTGGTGATCCCCAAGACCCGCGAAGAAAAACAGGGGGAAGATCAGACGATCACGATCCAAACGTTGGATTACCTGAAGGGCACCGTGAGTGAAATCGACAAGGACGTCGTCAAATTCGTCTACAACGGTCAAACGATTCCCGTGAAGCTCGACAAGGTCTTCGGCGTCATCTTTTCCGGAGCGAACACCCGAGCCGGCAAGTCGTCTTGCGTGATTTCATTAAACGGCAGTGACCGAGTGCTGGCATCGGCCGTCGTGCTGGACGGCGAAAAACTGACGGCTCGGCTCGCTTCGGGAGCGGACGTCTCGATTCCGACCGACAGTTTGCAGTCATTGGATTTCAGCCAAGGCAAGATTCAATACCTGTCGGCCATGGAACCTCGTGAATACGAGCACACCGAGTTCTTTGGGTTCGGTTTCGATTACTCGCGCGACAAAACGGGGCTCGATAAGAAACCGCTGCGACTTGGCGGCAAGGACTATCGTCGGGGCCTTTGGATTCACACGAAGACTCGTTTGAAGTATCGGCTGGGCGGCGAGTATCGACGGTTTCAGGCGGTGCTGGGGATCGATGAAGGCTTGGCCAACAAGGCACTTGGTGATGCCAAAGTCGTGATTTCCGGTGACGGGAAAGTGCTGTTTGAAAAAACCGTGCTCGGAAAAAACGACCCCGAGGAATTGGACTTTGACGTCACCGGCATTCGTGACCTTGAGATCTTGGTGGACTGGGTCGACGAAAACGATCTGGGTTATTGCGACCATATCGACTTGGCCGATGCGAAGGTCATTAAGTAGCGTTGAATGGAATTGCTCAGGGCGACGGCGGGTTGTGATTGGACAATCCGATGTCGCCCTGAATTCATGGCACATGAGTGAAATCACAAGGGGAGCATTGATGCGATCAATCGTGTTAACCATCGCGTCACTGATTGCGTTGATCCCGTCGGTTGCGACCGCGCTGGATCCGGTCGTGATCGAAGCGCAACAACGTCGGATCGCGGTCGTCAAGAAAGTCGCGCCAAGCGTTGTCTGCATCTTCGGCAAGGGTGGTCAGGGCGGCGGCTCGGGAGTTTTGATCAGTCCCGACGGCTACGCCCTGACGAATTTCCACGTGACTCGCGGTGCCGGCGACTTCATGAAGTGCGGCTTGAATGACGGCGTACTTTACGACGCGGTGATCGTCGGCATTGACCCCACCGGGGACGTGGCCGTCATTCGGTTGTTGGGGCGAGAAGATTTTCCGGTCGCGCCGCTCGGTGACAGCGATAAGTTGAAAGTCGGTGACTGGGCCTACGCGATGGGCAACCCGTTCTTGCTTGCTACGGATTTCCAGGCGACGGTGACGTATGGAATCGTTAGCGGCTTGCATCGCTACCAATATCCGGCTGGAACAATTCTGGAGTACACCGATTGCATTCAGATCGATACGTCCATCAATCCGGGGAACTCCGGCGGACCGCTATTCAACGACAATGGCGAACTCGTGGGCATCAATGGTCGGGGGTCGTTTGAAAAGCGGGGTCGAGTCAATTCCGGCGCGGGTTACGCGATCTCGATCAATCAAATCAAATACTTCATGGATCATCTGAAAAGCGGTCGTGTGGTCGATCATGCGACGTTGGGTGCGACGGTGACCACAGGTGAAGATGGCTCGGTCATCGTGGACGGCATCTTGTCCATGTCGGAAGCATTCCGCCGCGGCGTGCGACAGGACGACGAATTGGTCAGTTTCGCGGGTCGTCCGATGCGAAGCGTCAATCAATTCAAGAACGTGCTGGGTATCTATCCGAAGGGTTGGAAGGTTCCACTCGTCTATCGCCGGGAAGGCGAGACCGTGACGGTCTATCCTCGCCTACGTGGTCTACATCGCAAGTCGGAACTGACGCCCAAAAAGAAACCCGCTCCCAAGCCCAAGCAACCGGGACCGGACGGAAAGAAGCCGGAAGGCAAAAAGCCGACTCCGAAACTTCCGATCCCCGTTCCAGGCGGACCAAAACCGACGCCGCCTCCGGCGAAGTACAAACACATGTTTGTGAAGAAGGACGGATTTGCGAATTACTACTTCAATAAGGTCGAACTAGATCGAGTCATGAAGTCGGTAACTGCGCTCGGGGATTTCTCGAGCGTTGCCGGAACTTGGCAACTCAAAGGAACGGTCAACACCGGCGACCCGTTCGAATTCACACTGGCTCAAGCAGCCATGGGTTTGACCATCGGCGATCGCGCATTCATCCAACAAGTGGAAGATATCCAGTTGGAAAAAGAACCACCGGGAACCAGCGGACTGCTTGTCGCGGCTCGCCAACTGAAGTTGATGCTGACAGGCGGGTTCAAGGTGGCGTCGGAAATCTATTATCTCGGAAGTGAACCGTTGGACGGCACCGGCGAAGTCGTCGATGTGGTCATCACCGTGGAAGGTGCCACGCAATGTCGCTGGTATTTCTCGAAGGACAAACCGGCACTCGTCGGTTTTGATACGCAAGTCCTGGAAGACTCGGATGACTGCGAAGTTCGCTTTCAGGAATTCAAGGAATTCGAGGGGCGAAAACTTCCAAGCCTGTTTCTTGTGCGGTCGGCAGGCCGTGATTTCTTAACGTTTCGCTTGGAAAATGTCGTGCTTAATCCAACACCCAAAGCGACCGAGTAGGTGCTTGTTATGTCTCAATACACTGTGATCCAACGATTGCTCTTTAGTCCGCTTGTGGCCTTGGCCATCGTCAGTTGCGGCAATCCGGCCAGCGCGCAGGTTCAGGATCCGCTGGCCTACGCGCAAGCTCGGATCGTCAAGATTTTCGGTGCCGGCGGCATGAAGAATCTCCATGCCTACAGCACTGGTTTTCTTGTTTCGCCGGAAGGGCATGTCGCCACGATATGGAGCCATGTGCTGGATAGCGACGAAGTCACGGCCGTCCTGTCCGACGGCAGAAAGTTCACGGCGAACGTCGTCGGTGCGGAACCGCGAATGGATGTCGCCGTGATCAAGTTGACCGGCGATGTCAAAGATCTGCCGTTCTTCGAGCTGAACGATGCCAAGAGTGCTAGCGTCGGCGCTCGCATCCTTGGTCTGAGCAACATGTTCAAGGTTGCGACCGGCGACGAGCCGGTGTCCGTGTTGCATGGCGTAATCGCCGCCAAGACCAAACTGACCACTCGGCGCGGTGCCTTTCAGACGCCGTACGAAGGCGACGTGTATATCGTCGACGCGATTACGAACAACCCGGGTGCCGGAGGTGGCGTGCTGATGTCGCTCGACGGCAAACTGTTGGGGATGATCGGCAAGGAATTGCGGAATGCCGCGAGCAATACTTGGGTCAACTACGCCCTGCCGATGACCGACTTGCGTGATGTGATCGATCAAATCATTGCCGGCGTCTATGTCGCCGAGAAGAAGCCGGACGAGGAACTTGCTCCCGAGCGATACAACTCACTGGATTTCGGCGTTGTGATGGTGCCCGACGTTTTATTTCGAACGCCGGCTTTCGTAGACCGAATCTTGCCGGGCTCACTGGCGGCCAAGAGTGGACTCGTTTCCGGCGACCTGGTGCTGTTCGTCAATGGCGAGTTGGTGCAGTCGTGTCGCAACCTGCAGAGCGAGTTGGGCAAGCTGGAAGGTCAGGACGACTTAAAACTTGTCGTCCGCCGCGGCAAGAACCTGATCGAATTCGAAATGCGCGTTCCCAACAAGGCCAACTAAGCACGATCGTTGTTTCGATCGACGAAATCAACGCCCTCGACTAGCGAGACAAGAATGCCAATGGCACTAATCATCACGATCCCTCCGCACGGATCTGCTTTCCGTCAAGTGCGGCTCGTTGCTTTGATGGCGAGCCTGATCGCGGGCGGTTTTGCAGACTTACCGGCCGCCGATCTGAAGTTGTCGATTCTCGAAGAAACCGCGTTCAAGGAAGCCGCAGCTCGCGTCGATCCTTCCATCGTCCAGATTCAGACGGTGGGCGGGTTGGATCGCGTCGGCAAGGTGTTGACTGGAACCGCCCCGACGACGGGCGTGGTGGTGAGCGAAGACGGTTACGTGATTTCGAGCGCATTCAACTTCGCGTCCAAGCCGGCCTCGATTCTCGTCCGCCTCGCCGATGGCCGGCAGTTTTCGGCGGATTTGGTGGCGACCGATCGACTTCGCATGGTCACGCTGCTCAAGATTGAGGTCAAAGGGTTGACCGTGCCGGTCGCAGCACCGAAGGCCGATTTTCAGGTGGGGCAGTGGTCCATCGCCATGGGCCGTACTTACGACTTCAAGACTCCCAGCCTGGGCGTGGGGATCGTGAGTGCCTTGGATCGCATCTGGGGCAAGGCAATTCAAACTGACGCGAAGGTGTCTCCGATCAACTACGGCGGACCTCTGGTGGACATTCAAGGGCGAGTCATGGGCGTGCTCGTGCCGATGTCGCCTCGTGGAAATACGGAAATTGCAGGTGTTGAGTGGTATGACGGCGGAATCGGTTTTGCGATTCCGTTAGTTGACATTCAGGCGACGTTGGATCGTATGAAAGCCGGTGTGGAGTTGAAGCCGGGCCTGATGGGAGTCGATCTCGAAGGCCGCGACATTTATGCCGACAAGCCGGTCGTTTCGCGAGTACGAGCCGAATCACCGGCAGAACAGGCGGGACTGAAAAAGGGCGACCTCTTCACAGAAATTGACGGCAAGAAAGTCGTCAATCAATCGCAGATCAAGCAAGTGCTCGGTGCGAAATACGCCGGCGATTCCGTCAAGGTTGTCGTGAGTCGTGAGGGAAAGTCGATTCCGGCGGAATTGAAGCTTGTCGACAAACTTGTGGCTTTCGAAGCTGGCTTCTTGGGCATCCTGCCGGATCGTCTGGCGACCGCCGATGAGAAAGGCGGAGTCGTGGTCCGCTACATTTACGCCAAGAGTCCCGCGGAAACGGCTGGACTCAAAGTTGGCGATCGCATCACCAAGTTCAACGATGCCACCGAACTCAGCATCGACAAATTGACGGACATTGTGGCGCGAGTCGATCCCGGCGATCCGGCATCGTTGACGTTCGAACGCGAGGGGAAGGCATCGACGGTGAACGTCAAGCTGGCTTCCGTGCCCGATGCCGTACCCGCGACACTCAGTTCCGTGGCGATCACGCCGGGCGAAAAGAAAGACGACGGGCCGAAGGTTGGTCGGTTCAGCAGGAAGATTCCGGGGCACGACAACGAGTTTTGGGCGTACGTGCCGGAAGACTACAACCCCGATCATGAATACGGCTTGATGGTTTGGTTGCATCCGAATTCCGACACCATGGAAGCCACGATCATCAAGAATTGGCGGCCCATCTGTGATCTGCGTGGGTTGATCGTGTTGGCACCGAAAGCCGAGAAGCTCGGCGGTTGGACGCTGAGCGAATCACAAGCGATCACGGATTCGATCAAGAAGTTTCAAGAGGACTATTCGATCGACGACCGTCGCATCTTCCTTCACGCGTATTCCAGTGGCGGAACGATGGCGTATCACACGGCCTTCAAGGAACGCGAGTTGATTCGCGGCCTAGCCATCGTAAGTTCGGCATTGCGCACGCAACCGCCCGACAATACGCCACTGTATCGCATGCAGATTCTGTTGAACTGCGGTGACAAGGATGACGCCTTTCGGACGGTACAGGCCACAGCAGCCGGCTTGAAGCGGTTGAAGTTCCCGATCACGAACATGATCGGCAAAGGCCGGGCTCATGCGTACGCCCCAGCCAACGAACTCGACGAGATTGCCCGCTGGGTGGATTCGCTGGATCGCATCTAGAAGCTATCTGAAAAGGGGTCTGACCCTCTCCGGCCTCAGTTTTTGCCGGGGTTTAGCGAGGCATCCAAAGGGTCAGACCCCTTTTTCAGATAGATTCTAGCCGTGTTTGCTGACGGCAGTCAGGAAGTCGACTTTCGGATGCGATTCGCTCGGCTGTTTTCCGTGTGGCGTGCGAGCCGGGATCAAGTTGACGGTTTGACGCGATCGCAAGCTTTCGCGTCAGGCCTTTGCATCCTGTTGCCACAGCGTACCCGAAAACAAGTCGACCATTTTCGCCAGGCCGGCTTCGACCAAATCGGTGCCCGTCAAGAATCGTCCAGGTCGAGTCCACTTGTGAATCAACGATTCTTCCGTTTCGAACAGCTTGGCCAATAAAGAGTCGAGGTCTTCTTCCATGAGCTTGAAGTGCCTCGCCCATTCCGTGGCCTCTTCGAGCCGCACGTCTTCCTCGCTCTGCCACCGCATCGGGTGAAACAGCAACGTGGAGTGCGGCGTGACCACGCGACGTCGGCAGGCGGCAAACGGCAACAGCGCCGCAGACGAGCATTCGCCGACCACAACCGCCAGCGGATCGAGACCTCGCAACCGAATCACCGTCGCGAGTGCCAAGCCGACATAAACGCTGCCGCCGCTCGAATCGAAATACAGCGTGCCTTTGCTGTTGCGGGGCAATTCGATCATTTGCGGCAACAAGTCCGATTCTTTGTCGGTCAATTCGCCGTGGATCGACAGTTCCCAATCTCGCGTCGGCGGATCGGATGGAATCGTGGATTGCACGTTGGGGTAGTGTCTCATGCGAGACGCGGAAGCATTCATGGTGTTGTTGTCCGTAACTCAATTACGCGTTCGGGATGCTCGCGATGAAACATCATCGAACGCCGCTTCCCATTCACGGTCAGAGAAAACATGTTGACTTGCCGAGGCACCTGTTCCAGTAGCAACTGAAATTGCACCGTGACAGTCGTGACCGACGATGACAGCGGCACTTCGAAATAGATCCACGCGTTGCGGGACTCCAATTCCCAGCCAATCCACTTGTGGCCGTTCCACTTGGCATCCGTGTTTCCGGCGTCCTTGATACGGAACGACTTGGCCAACAACTGCTGAACCAGTCGGTCGAGATCCGGCGTCTGATCCAAGTCGATTTTCTTCTTCGTCATCCGCCGCAGAGCTTCTTCCAAGTCACCCGAGTCGACTCGCAGAGCCACTTCCAGCGAATGCGTCTTGGCGTTGTATTCCACATCCGCCGAGGCGGCATGGAATGGATGTGCCGACGCCGACTGAAAACTGCTCAATACCACGCATACCATCAACAATGAGCCAATCAACTTCATTGGGCCGCTCCCTTCTGTTCGATGGACTTCGACGAAGCTTTCGGAGCGGGCTTCTTCGGAG
>JAQBZS010001155.1 GCA_027622115.1 Planctomycetota bacterium
TTTCTTTCCGGGCTTGATCTTCTGGTACGCCTTGTTCGCGCGTGAAGAAACCGTTGTCGACTATCGCGTTGTGTTACGCGGTCGCGGAAAGGATACGGTTGTCTGCCGATGCGGCGAGGAGTTTATGAATGATGCCGAACGCGTCGCAACAATGATCCACCAAGCAACAGGCCTGCCGCTGGAGAAGGATTTCGCCTATTGACTTGATCATTCGGGCTGTAGTTGAAGCAGGGAATTTGGCTACTCAACGCGGCTACGCTGCAATTGCGCGAAGGCGGATTCGACGCCCCTATCGTTCCTTAAGCACCATGTCGATGCACATCACTGCGCCCATGATCAGTTGGCGGAGCGGATGATCGGGGGGCACTTGGTCGGAGATTTCGAGCACATAGTTGTCCGCCGAAGTGAACAACTCTTTCCCCAATCCGGCCCACTTCTTTGTCACCGAACCGAGTTCCGTATTGCCGGCGATGAACTTGAACTCCCACGACGTCCACTTCCCCTTTAATTCGCACAAGACTTCGTCATTGGGACTCAATACCCTGAACGAGCCTCCGATCGAAAAGAGTTTCTGCTTGAATCCGCCCAAGCGTTGATCGTTCTCGTCCAGGACGTCGACTTTCGATAGGAAGATCGAAATGCCGCGTTTGACCGACAATACGTGTTCGCCTTGCGGTGTCCGAATGTCGATGTGAAACGGCGTCATCGTCTTGTAGTCAGTGAACCGGAGCATTTTCGTGAAGATCCCAATACGTTCCTCGCGGCAATGCAACAGTTCCTCGCCGGTTTTCGGATCGAGGACGTCATAGTTGTTGGCCGCCTTAAAGAAGCCGACGTGCTCTTTGACGAAGAACGTGTTTCGATTCAGTGCTGGATGCACGGTCAAGACCTCCGTTGCGAGTCGCGTGAGACGAGAAAGCCGCAAGATAGCGAGTGATGCGAGAATTGCAAGTAATGTAGACGGCACACTCCGTGTGCCGAATCTCCGCACACGGAGTGTGCGGTCTACATTTACGCGATCACATCATCGACGACATTGCCGTCAACATCCGTCAGTCGGAAGTCGCGGCCGGCGTAGCGGTAGGTGAGCTTCTCGTGGTCGAAGCCCATGAGCTTCAACAGCGTGGCGTGCAAGTCGTGAACATGCACGCGATCTTCCACGGCCTTGAAGCCGAAGTCGTCCGTGGCCCCATGAACGTGCCCGCCCTTCACACCGCCACCCGCCATCCACACGGTAAAACCCCAATGATTATGATCGCGGCCGTTGATCTTGCCTTCGTTGGAACCCTTCTTCGGCATCTCGACCACCGGCGTTCGTCCAAACTCGCCGCCCCACAGAATCAGCGTTTCGTCGAGCAAGCCGCGCTGCCGCAGGTCTTTGATCAACGCGCCAATCGCCTGATCGCATTGTTTCGCCAAGCGTCGGTGGTTGACTTCGATGTCGTCGTGGCTGTCCCACGGTTGGCCTTCGCCATGCCACACCTGGACGTAACGGACGCCGCGTTCGACCAACCGCCGCGCGATCAGAATCTGACGGGACTGCGTCCCTTCGCCGTACATGTCGAGGATATGTTGCGGCTCGCGCGAGACGTCGAACGCGTCGCTGGCTTCCGATTGCATGCGATAGGCCAGCTCGAACGATTGAATCCGAGCTTCGAGCTTCGCTTCGTTCTGGCGAGCTTCCAGATGACGCTGGTTCAGCGCGGCGAGCAGATCGAGTTGCTGTCGCTGTTCGGTTCTGCCAACGCGATTGTTCTTGATGTTCTCGATTAACTTCTCGATCTGAGTGTGCTTGGTGTCGACGTGCGTCCCTTGATAGATGCCGGGGAGAAAACCGGCCTGCCAGTTCTGCGACTCCTGAATCGGATAGCCGCCGGGACACATCGCCACGAACGCCGGCAGGTTTTGGTTCTCCGTACCGAGGCCGTAGGTCAGCCACGATCCGACGCTCGGCCGGATCAGTCTCGCGTCGCCGCAGTTCATCAGCAACAGCGACGGCTCATGGTTCGGCACGTCCGCGTGCATCGAGCGGATGATCGCCAACTCGTCGACACACTCGGCAACATGCGGAAAGATGTCGCTGACCTCAATGCCGCTCTCGCCATACTTGGCGAATTTGTACGGCGAGGCAAAGAGCGCGCCGGTCGGCCGCTCGGTCTTGAGGTTGCCATCCGAGAGCGACTCGCCGGCTCGCTTTTGAAGCTCTGGTTTCGGGTCAAATGTGTCAACCTGTGAAGGGCCGCCATTCATAAATAAATGGATGACGTGTTTGGCCTTCACCGGAAAGTGCGGTGCCTTCGGCAGCAAGGGGTTGCCGGGTGCTGCTGCCGTCGCAAACTCGGGAGCCAAGTGAGCCAACGCCAGGGCTCCGATCCCCATTCCGGAACGAGTCAATAATTCGCGTCGTGACAGCATGCTCGCGGCCTCAGCTTTTCAGTACGATGGCCTTCCAAGGCCGTCGAAGTTTCTTTGTCTTCATATTCGACGGCCTTGGAAGGCCATCGTACATCTTAATCCAGGAACAGGAATTCGTTCGTCAGCATCAGCGTTTGGGCCAGGCGTCCCCACGGGTCGAGCGATTCGGTTGGCGGACCGTGAAAGCCCTGCTCCGACTTCCATTCGTTGGTCGTCTGGCCGTCGGCACTTTCC
>JAQBZS010000032.1 GCA_027622115.1 Planctomycetota bacterium
ATTCGCCCAAATGCACGAGACCCGGCGCACCCGTGTCCCAATACGGAATCCCGTCGCTCGGCGAGTTCTCGATATAGAAATCGCAAGCCGCAAGTGCCGCTTCGAGCATCATTTGCTGGACGTCTTTCATGCCGCCAAACGGTTCGACATCCGCCTCGTCCAGCGATTCCAGAAACTCAAGCTGCTCGGGAAAGCCCGTCATGATCCAGGCCAAGCCCCGCGTCCAGGTACTGAATGGCGAATACCCTTGTTGAGTGTTCGGGCAACGAAAGCGACCGTCATTCGTATTGAAGATGCTTTCGTGAGCGACGCGGCCACGAACGTCGTACGCGTCGCGACCCTGGCCGTAATAGATGCTATACCGAGCCGTGCTGCGGGCGTGCTGGATCATGCGGTCCAGCAGACTGATGGATTCGTCGTTTTCGCCCATCAAGACGTGACCCAATCGATGCGCCAACGACAACGACCTCAGCGAACGAATCGTGTCGCAAAACAGCGAATGCGGTCCGTTGAATGAATAGATGAAGCCGTCGCCGTCGATCGTGCGACTCCAACGCGACGCCTGGACGGCACCGCTGACCTTCAGCGCAAGTTCGTAGAAATCGAGTTCCGCCGAGTTATGGGGAATACGGCCTTCCAACATCAAACGCCGCAAATTGCCGTATGTGCTGACATTGTTGAACCCATGGTCGTGGACTCCGATGTGCGACACGTGCGAAGCCATCTCCCGCACGGTTTGGCGGCGACCGATTTCGAGAAACCGCTCATCATCGGTGCCGTCAAATTGGAGCAATGCCGAGCCGACTTGAAACCCTTGAGTCCATTCCGTCCAACCTTGCGACGTGTATTTCCCGCCAATCGTCAACACGGGCGAACCCTGGTCGGGCCGCATGGAAGCTTCGATCGCGAGGATCTTGTCGGCCGACAGTTTCCACATGTGAGCGATGTCGTCGGCGAGCGATTGCGGCTCCAACCCGTTGTCGATGTCGATCATTGCGTGTCGATCAGCCGATGAATGGACTTCGCGATCGCAGCGACATCGGCGTCCTTGAGTTGAGACATGCGAAAGCTGTAATTCTTGACCACGCTCCGATTGCGATACAGCACAACCGTGAGTTCCGCGTCCTCGTGCAATCGCTGGCAGGTGTTGTTGGCGATGGCGTCCGTCCCCACGGTCAGCGGCATCTTGACCTTGGAATCGAAAGCGAAGGTCTGCACGGCTGACGAATCGCGAAACGGCTCGTCGGAAATCAGCACGCCGAAGCTCTTCAATCCCACGGCGCGGTTTCCATCCACGAGTTTGTCCACCGTTCGCATCAAGTTTGCGAATTCGGGTTTGAGTTGTCGCATGAGCAACATGACGACGGGACGATTTCCATTGCGGCAAACAAAGCACACGGACTTATTCATCAACGACCCGGTGACGACTCGCGAGTAGAAGAACGGAACATCTTCTCCATGTTGCAGACCCGAACGAAATCCGCGCGGCGAATTCGATTTCTCCGGCGATTCCGCGAGAATCAGTGCGGTTGGAACCGTCACGAGCAGGACTGCCAAGGCCGCCAACCTATTCTTCACGCCGAAACGGGAACAAGTCATCCCAACTGCCGCTGCGACTCGACCGCTGCTTCGAAGAGACCAACCAATCGTCTCGGACCACAATCCGAGTGATGTCCTATTGAGTGGATTCGGCATTGGCGGGTTCCGGGCACGTGTTCTCAAAAAAACTCGCTAGGTCGATTCTACGAACGATCGATCCATTGAACCACTGCTGACGTTGTTTGGTAAAGGCGAGCATCGTAAAATCAGAGACGTGTGTTTAGTTATGACATTTGTTGTCACAGGATTTGAATATGTCTTCAAATGGCAACATAGAACAACGCTTGGCGCTGCTCGAAAAGGAAGTTGCGAAACTGAAGAGTCGCGCTCACGGTGACGCGGGATCCTGGGTCGATAGCATCGCTGGATCAATGAAGGATGTTCCCGAAGAAGATTTTCGAGAATTCGTGCGACTGGGCAAGGAAGCTCGTATTGCTCAAACCGATCCGCAGGAATGACGTTCGATGTTCATTCTCGACAGGACTTGATCATCATCATACAACGCAACGCGAATCCAGAACTGAGCCGATTGCGGGAACGAATGGCACGCCATCCTGTTTCCGCCTTTTATATGACGGTGATTTCTACGCACGAGCAAATGATGGGCGCGAACAGTTACATCTCGCGGGCGAAGAAACCAGTGGATGTCGCGCGCGGTTATCGGTTGATCGAAACGGCCATGTTGGACTACGAAAACTATCGAATTCTGCCGTTTGACGAACCAGCCGGAATCCAATTTGAAGAGTTTCGCAAGCAAGGCGTCCGCATTGGTACGATGGATTTGCGAATTGCTTCGATTGCGATTTCGCATGATTTTACCGTGTTGACCCGGAACCTGGTCGATTTTGAAAAGGTTCCTGGTCTGCAAGTGGAAGACTGGACGATCGCTCCCTGACCATATGCAATTCGAGTTCGCGTCTCCACGGAGTCGCAGAACGTCAGGAGTGCGGTTCCCGATTCGCCCAAAACTGAGCCAGCATGGTTCCGGTCAGCATGCAGCCCACCATGTAGAGCACGGGCGGCAGCGACGTGATCGAATTCGGAAATAATTGGCTCGCCATCAGAGCCCCGAGCCCCGCGTTTTGCATGCCGATTTCGAGAGTCAACGCGCGACGCTGAGATTCATTCAGCTTGAGCGCTCGTCCGCCGCCATAGCCCGCCAAGTATCCGGCCACGTTCAGAGCCAGTAAGGCCGCACCCAACATCGGGTCCAAGTCCTGCAAGGAGTCTCGTTTCAGAAACACGATCACGGCGATGATCCACAGGATTGACGCATTCGCAAATGTCGAGCCCCATTCCTGCATCAATCGTTCGACGTGCTTGGAAGCTCGCGAAACAGCGAATCCCGCCATCACCGGCAAGACAACTTGAAGCGACAGAATCACGAAGGCGTCGTAAATCAGCTTTTCTCGTTGTGCTTGTGGCAGGTCGACTTGCACGGCGGCATAAAGCACGAACGGCACGACCAACGGAGACAACAGCGTGGCACTGGTGGTAAGACTGACCGAATAGCTGACGTTTCCACCGGCAGCCTTCGTCAGCACATTCGACGCCATGGCCCCGGGTACGCATCCCACCAAAATGACGCCGCGAAGCAGATCGCCTTCAAATCCGAACGCGTGGCCGACTCCGAATGCCAGCAACGGCATTGATATGTACTGAATCGCAGTCCCCCCAAGAACGGTTGGCCAGCGTCGCACCACGTCACGAACCTCTTGCGGCGGCAACATGCAGCCGATCGCAAACATGGTCGCGGCGAACAAGTACTTCAGCCCCGGAGCGGTGATCTCGAACGGGTTGATCAGCGACACGTCGTCACCCGTCGGCCACGCATAGGCGATGGCGCACAATCCAATCAGCCACACGAGCAAATACTTCTGCAACATCACGTTTCTTTCGCGGCTCTTCGTGGCAAACGCTAATTCAGCCCACTCGCCAGTGCTTTTGCGGTCGCGTTGATGATCGCTTCGGATGTAATCGTCGCGCTGCTCGTGGCGTCGATTCCGGCCACTCGCTGACGGTCCACGATCTTCTTCGGCGTGTCGGTAAGCGCCGAGTAATACTGTTTTTCGCGGTGCTGCGTGACGCGAACGGATTCAATTCGCCCGTCAACGACGACGACTTCCACATGCACTTGTCCCTCGTAGCCGATGCTGTTGGCCTTGTAGGTTCCGTCGGCAACGTTCTTGGGATCCAGCGAGTAAAACCGGATGGCGGCGATGCTGGCTTCGGCGCGTTCCCGGTCTCGCTTGCGATGCGGCTTGCCAGCTTCCGCGGGCTCAATGGCGGCGATCGCTCGACGGTAGTATTTCTCGGCATCCGCCAATCGCCCGGCCACGCGACAGGCATCCCCCGCGTAGAGAAACGACGTCGAACCTTCGCCGCCGCGGCTGAATTGCTCGGCCATCTTCACGGCCAGATCCGTTTCGCCCAGATCGCCCAGTAATTTGATCGCCAAGTACGGCTTGCGAGGCATGTGGGCCAACGTTTCCATCGCCATGCGTTTGCTGCCGAGTTTCCAGTACGTGTCCGCCAGGAACACGCCCGCTTGCGCATGCTGCGACAGTTCATTTTCCAGTCCTGACTGCCGAAACCAGAATGCGGCTCGATGATGATCCTGCAACAGATTGTGGTACATCGTTCCGAGCGTTCGCATGGCCCGTTTTTGCGTTTCGCGATCTTTATTGACCGTGAGAATGTGGTGCATCAACCGCACACCCTCGCGCCACTTGCCGGTGTTGGGATTGATCCGGTCCCACAAAAACTGGCCGACATTTCGTGAGCTATCCCACCCCTTTGGCGGTGGCGTGGGCCACGCCAGATCCAAAGTCTTCGGATAATCCAGCGCCGTCGATTCGTACCAGTCGGGCGGCGTGCGTCCGAGACGATCCACGTCGGCAAGAATCTCCGCTCGCGATCGCTCGTTTTTTTCGCCCGGAGCGTTTGGTGTGGAAGCGGATGGCTTGGACGGGCTTGGTTTGGACGTGTCCGGGTTCAAGTCGATCTTCTTGCCATCGACGGTGATCGCCCGGATGCGGTCCTTGGGATAGCTGCGACGCAAGGTCCGATTACCAATCTTCACTTCCATCACGACACTCGACCCCGAGTAGGACTTGATCGTCCCTCTTGCAACCGCGCCCGTGACGAGTTCCACGGTGTCGATGGCAAGGCAGTTTGCCGACCAAGCACACACCATCATGATCGCGAGTAGGCCCGGCCAATTGCCGTGGGCTAACCGGGAAAGACGAGGTTTCGCGAAGCGAATGTCGGTCATGGTTGATCCTCGTGAGGCTGCTTTCACGTCTTGGAAGTTGACTTGAGACTGGGCGACACCCGCGAGCCACTGCCGTTCCCCTTGGCGAAATCGGAACCGGAGTCGCCCGGATCGATCTTGCCGTGGGAATCACCGTACAGGAATTCGAGCTTCAAGAGATCGTTGGCGATCAATGCATCGATGAACGACGGCATATAACCGGTCGGCAGCAATTTGTCCCCGTCCCGGCAATTGTAGATGTCCGTGATCACTAGACCCGGCTTCTGGGGGTCATACGACACGACTTCGGAGATTTGCGTGACCGCTCGGCGACCACCCGGCCGCCGATTGATCTGGATCACAATATCGATCGCCGAAGCAATCTGCCGTTGGATCGAAACCACCGGCAATTCAACCGCCATCAACACCAACACCTCCAAGCGTTTCATCACGTCTTCAGTGTTGTTGGCGTGGACGGTCGTCATGGATCCGTCGTGGCCCGTGTTCATGGCCTGCAACATGTCCAACGCTTCTGGACCGCGGCATTCGCCGACCACGATCCGGTCCGGTCGCATTCGCAAGGCGTTGCGGACCAAGTCTCGAATGGCGTAGGCACCGGCGCCTTCCACGTTGGCCTGCTTGGTTTCGAGCGTGACGCAATGTTCTTGATGCAGTTGCAGTTCCGTCGTGTCCTCGACCGTGATGATGCGGTCGCGATGCGGAATGAAGCTGGACAGTACGTTCAGCATCGTGGTCTTGCCAGTACCGGTGCCGCCGCTGACCAACACATTACGGCGATTGATGACACACGCCCGCATGAACATCGCGGCCGACGCGGTGATCGAATTCAGTTCGATCAAGTCGTCGATCGTAAATCGGTGAACGGGGAATTTCCGGATCGTCAGGCACGGCCCGCTCACCGCCAGTGGCGGGATGATGGCGTTCACGCGCGAGCCGTCCGGCAAGCGGGCGTCCACCAGCGGCTGGCTCTTGTCGATCCGACGTCCGACTTGAGCCACGATGCGTTCGATGATCGATTCCGTGACCTTGTCGCTGATGAATCGGCGACCGGAGAGTTCGATCACTCCGTCGCGTTCCACGTAAATCATGTCGCTCTTAACCACCATGATTTCCGTGATCGTGGGTGCCCGCAAGAGGTCTTGCAGCGGACCGAAACCGAAGGCCGTATCCTTCAGATCCTTCTTCAACATCCGCAGGATCAGGTACCGCTTGAGTTCCTGGTGCAAGTGCGGACGCAACAACGGAAAGGCTCCCACGAATCTGGATTCGACCGCACTAATCTTGGCGCTCAAGTCGGCTTGCTCTTCGAGTTCCATGCGTTCGCGAGCGAAATGGAGCAGATTTTCCAACTCGGTTTCGCGTTCGGGAACCAGCGTGGCCGGGACATCGAATTCGTTGTATGTCAGTTTGACGAGCCCGCTCAGTTCATCCTTGTCGCTTTCCAAGATCAATTGGTTGACCAGCAAGTCTCGCAGAGCCAGCCCGAGTACTTCCTCCAGCAAGGCATCGTTTTCTTCGCCGAACAGATTGAGTTCGCGGCAGACGTCTTCGATGTTCCGTTCCAGCATCAAGATGCTGTCGGTATCGCCGACGCGGTTGTTTTCGAGTTCGTACAGATCGAAGCGTTCGAGCAGCTTGCGATGCACCTTGAGTTCCAAGTCCGCCATGATGGACCGTAGGGGAGCTTCCATTTCGGCGCGGCTGATCGGCGCGGCTTCTTCCGCTTCGAATGTCAGCGAGAACGGCCAGATTCGCACGGTCTCGCCGGCCTTGAAATGCGTGGACTCGCCGCCAATCAGTTCGCCGGTGCCGACCATGCAGCTATTGATGCCGATGTTTTCGAGACGGAGTTTGCCGTCAACCCATTCAATAATGGCCTGCCGCTTCGAAACCAGCGGGCTCTTGAGCACGACGGTGTTGGATGGATCACGACCGACGTAGATCTTTTCCTCGTCGGTTTCGACCAGCGTGCGGCGGCTGTCGTGGACCTTGTTGAACCAGATTTTCATGATGATTGCAGTTCGGGATGAATGAGATCGCCAAGACAGCGAAGCAGTTTGGCCTATTTCGCGATCAACGCCCACCAACCGACCACGAATGTGAATTCGCAGACTCAACTCCGCTTTTGATCGCCGGGTTGTTGCCGTAGACTCGGACGATTCAGTTTACCACTTCCTACCCAACACGACTTGGGCCAAGGTTTCGCCATGTCCGAGGGGTCGCGCAGTTCAAAAGTTCGCGAGATGCTGAGCGGTAAGAAAGCGGCTCCCAAGTCGCAACCGCCGCCGCTGCCAAGTTTGCGTCAAGTCCCGGACGTTGAACTCGAAGACGAATTGCTGGACGTCATCATCACGGATGACGAACCACCGCCGCCGCGCCCGAACACCAAGCCGCGTCGCAAGTCCAAGCCAAGCGGAGGGTCGCCGGGTGAGCCGGTCGCCAAAACCACCGACCAATCGACCGGCGGTCGCAAAGTCGCGTCGAAGGATGCTTCGGCGAAGGCCCGGCGACGCGTCGGTGCCGACGGAAAGCCGATCCGACGCAAGCAGCCGGCATCGCGAGGCGGACTGGTCATTGCGGGCGGAAGCGCGGCCATCGCCGAGATCGGTGGCGAAACTCACATCGCCGATGAAGTCCGAGCGTTGGGTTCCTTCATGCGCGTCGTCATGAACACGCTGCTGTTTAAAGACGTGAAACGAGGCATGTCCGGCGCGGGTGTCAGCGTGGCGTTCCACATCTTGTTGATTGTGATTTTGGCGATTTGGACTCGAAAGAGCCTGCGATTCGGAGACGACAACTCGTTGACTTTCTCGTGGCTGACGACGGTCGACAACGTCACGACCAACGCGCCGCAAGATCCAAATGTCGTCTTCAAGAACATCAAGAACACCTTCAAACCGATCAAAGAGGACGTCGACCCCAACGAAAAACCGGCGGTCACTAAGTCGGATACGGCCAAGGAGAAAGCTCCGTCCAAACTCGCAGACGTGGGCGGTCTACTGTCAGGTCGATCCTCCGAACGAAAGGCCACGTTGCAGGCCGCCAATCCCGGTGCCAAACAAGCGGATTCCACAATCCGCTTGGCACTGACTTGGCTGCGCAAGATCCAAAAGTCCGATGGATCGTGGAGTTTGCACGACGGTTACGAAAACGCCGCCCCGCTGCGATACAAAACAGACACGGGTGCCACGGCGCTGGCCTTGATGGCGTTCTTGGGCGACGGGCATTTCCCTGGGAATCGCAAGAGTCCACATGCTTCCGTGGTGGAAAGCGGGTTGAAGTGGCTGGTCCGCACGCAAAAAGACGGCAACTTTTTCGACATCCGACAGTTCGGTCGCGAGCCCACGTACTACGCACATTCCATGGCCACGATCGCCATGTGCGAAGCCTACGGCTTATCGGGCGACGACCGCTGGCGGCAGGCTGCCGAACGCGGCGTCTATTTTCTGGTGAAGTCGCAGCACCCGTTTCGCGGCGGCTGGAAGTACATGCCGCAAACGGCTGAAACCAAGGGAGACCTCTCCGTCACGGCTTGGGCTTTGATGGCTTTGCACACCGCTCGAGCGGTTGGCATTGACGTGGATTCGAAGGTCTTCGATTTGGCGGCGTTGTTTTTGGATGACGTCCAGGAAATGGACGGTGCCCGATACAAATACGAATTCGATCAACCCGCCGAAAAGTTCACGCCGAGCATGACGGCTGCCGGTTTGCTGTGTCGGCAGTATCTCGGTTGGCAGCGAGCCACTCCGCAGTTGCAGGATGGGATCGACTATTTGCTCGCCGACGAAAACAAGCCGGAGTGGTCGCCGAATCGACGCAACGTTTACGAGTGGTATTACGTGGCGCAGGCGCTCCACAATATGGAAGGCCACGATGGCGAGCGCTTCAAGGCGTGGTTTGATCCCGTCAAGGACGCGATTATTTCGCACCAGTCGCGTGGGAGTTGGGATCCGGCTGCCATCCGCGGCGATTCAATGGAACGTGCCGAAGACGGCGGTCGGCTGTATATGACTGTGATGTGCGTGCTGATTCTTGAAACGCCGTATCGGCACAAGCCGATCCTCGCCCGAGAATAGGCGGTCGCGGAAACTGCTCCAGAGTGACGTGGATGTGGATCATGAACGAAGAAGAACACGAACAAGAAACCATCGTGGTCACGAAGACGCCTGCTCCCAAATCGCGGCGCAAGGCCCGGCACACGACTCGCGAAGTTCCGCGATACCATGTGATTCTGCTCGACGATGACGACCACTCTTACGAGTACGTGATCAGTATGTTGCGGAGCTTGTTCGGGCATTCGGTCGAAGCCTCGTATGCCATGGCGTGCGAGGTGGACGGCAGCGGTCGAGTCATCGTCGACACCACGTCCAAAGAGCGAGCCGAATTCAAACGCGACCAGATCCACGCGTATGGTGCCGACCCCTTGATCAAACGCTCGGAAGGCTCCATGTCCGCGACGATTGAACCAGCCGACGATTGAGCACATGTAAGTGGAATAATGCAACTCGTGCCGTGGAGACCGATCACGAAGTTCCGACGCGGTAGTCTTCAGTCGCCAGAACCTTTCACTCCGGGCCGAGCCAATGCTTACGAAGTTGTTCACGTATTCGCTGCTCGGTATTGAAGCTCGGCCGGTCGAAGTCGAGGTCGACATTTCTCCGGGTGCCATGCCGAAGACCATCTTGGTGGGTCTGGCCGAAGCCGCCGTGAAGGAAAGCACGCATCGCATCGAACGCGCGATGGTCAACAGCGGATACACTCGTCCTCTGGACCGGATTGTCATCAATCTCTCGCCCGCCGATTTGCCCAAAGAGGCCGCATCGTTCGATTTGCCGATTGCGCTGGGACTGCTCGCGGCTAGTAATCAGTTGGCGATGGAAATGTTCTCGGCGTACGCGGCGATCGGCGAATTGGCGTTGGACGGCTCGATCCGCACAGTGCGGGGAGCCCTGTCGATGGCTCTGGCCGCACGCGACAACGGCATGCGCGGCATCCTGGTTCCGATGGCCAATGCGCACGAAGCGGCTGTGGTCGAGGGCATTGAAGTCATCGCCGTGGACTCGCTGACCGAGGCGGTGGGGTTTCTCAGCGAGGATTTGCCGATCGCTCCCATGGTGTTTAGCTGGGAAAACGCGGTCGAGGAACTTGGACGTTACCCCGTGGACTTCGTGGATGTGAAAGGTCAGGAGTCGGCGAAACGCGCCGTCACGGTGGCAGCCGCCGGATCGCATCACTTGTTGATGATCGGTTCGCCCGGCACCGGCAAGACGCTGCTGGCCCAACGACTGGGGAGCATCATGCCGCAACTCTCGCAAGCCGAGAGTCTTGAGACAACTCGGATCTACAGTGCTGTCGGCGGCTTGGAAGCGGGACGCTCGCTCATGTTGCTGCGTCCGTTTCGATCTCCGCATCACACGATCAGCGAGGCCGGGCTTGTCGGCGGCGGCAGCATTCCCACACCGGGCGAAATCAGCATGGCACACAACGGCGTGTTGTTCTTGGACGAGTTGCCCGAATTCAACCGCCGCACTCTGGAAGTCATGCGGCAGCCCCTGGAGGACCAGCGTGTCACGATTTCTCGGGCGCGAGCCAGCATGACCTTTCCGGCGTCGTTGATGTTGGTGGCTGCCATGAATCCGTGCCCTTGCGGGTTTCGAGGCGATCCGCGTCGATCGTGCAATTGTAATCCTCCGCAAATCGAACGGTATTTGTCCAAGATCAGCGGCCCGCTGCTCGACCGGCTCGACATTCACATCGAAGTCCCACCCGTGCCGTTTCGCGAGCTGTCCAACACGACACCCGGCACGGACAGCAAGTCGATGAAGGAGCAGGTGTTGGCGGCACGACAACTTCAGACCGAACGATTCGTGAATTCGCAATTCGACACGAACGGCAAAATGAGCCCCAAGGACATCCGGCTGCATTGCAAGTTGAGTTCCGGTGCTGAATCGATTCTGAAGCATGCCATGGAAGAGATGGGTTTGTCCGCCCGAGCCCACGACAAGATCTTGCGAGTCAGTCGCACGATCGCGGATCTCGAACAGAAGCCCGACATCGAGGAGCATCACTTGAGCGAGGCGATCAACTATCGCACGTTGGACCGCACTTATTGGGCTTGAGTCATCGATATTCATAATTTGTTGTTTGCCGATCTACCCAGAAACATCACAGATCGGCAAACAGTGACCTGCCTGTTCTGTTTGCCGATCTATTCTGTTTTGGCGCAGATCGGCAAACAGTGGATGCAGCCCTCTACTTGCCGATCCATGCCGTTGTAGCGCAGATCGGCAAAGAGAGTCTTGCATCCACTGTTTGCCGATCTATACTCATCGTCATGTTTATTGGACGTGAAGACGAACGCGACGCCGTGAATCAAGCGATTGCGTCCGCGCGCCCGGAGCTGGGCATTTTCTACGGTCGACGCCGCATCGGAAAAAGTACGCTGCTCAAACAGCTCAGCGAAGGGCAGAATGACCTGTATTTCGAAGGGCTGCAGAAAGCCTCGCAGAAACAGCAGGTCAACCACTTTGTGAGCCAGCTTGCCGAGCAGACCGGAACGCTGAAAGTGGCCGCTTCCGACTGGCGAACCGCATTCGAAGCGTTGACCCAACGGTTGAAGCGTGGTCGCCACTATGTGGTGTTCGATGAGTTCCCTTGGATGGCGGCCGGACGAACGGAACTCGTGTCCCTGGTCAAATACTTCTGGGACAACCACTGGAAAGCGAACCCCAAGCTCACGCTGGTTCTGTGCGGATCGAATGCCAACTTCATGGCCAAGCACATCGTGCATTCCCAGGCACTGCACAATCGCAAGACTTTCGAAATCCGTCTGGAAGCATTGCAAGCCCACGAGTCGCGGCTGTTCTTCGGCGATCTCCGCTCGGATTTTGAGATTGCCCGATTCTTGATGATCTTCGGCGGAGTTCCCAAATACCTGGAACAACTCGATCCGACCAAATCGTTGGCGATCAACATGGACCGCCTGTGTTTTCGCAAGAACGCCTTTTTCGTGACGGAATTCGATTCCATCTTCAAAGAGCAATTCCGATCGGCCCGCACGTACGAAAACATCGTCCGAGCACTGTCTGAAAAGAGCTATTCGAAGCAGGCGCTGGCCAAGAAATTGAAACTGAAGCCGGGTGGTGGATTGACCGGATACCTGCGAAACCTGGAACAGACGGAATTCGCGCATACGTTCCAAGCACTGCCCATCGCAGGGCGGGGAGGAAAGACTCAGCGAACCGTTCTTTGGGATGAGTGGCTGCGATTCTATTTCTCGTACGTCGAGCCGCACCGCCGCGCGATTGAAGTCAATCGCAAGCTGGGTCTGTTTGATCGACTGTGCGGCAAGAGCTTCGACACCTGGTGCGGGCTGGCCTTCGAGCAACTGTGCATGAAGAACCTACCGTCGATCTTGACGAGTTTGGGAATCGGCATGGATCAGTTGATCGACTTCGGACCGTTCTTCCGTCAACCGGGGCGAGGTGCCGCCAACAACGATGGGCTGCAGATCGATTTGCTGCTGCATCGCAACGGGCGCGTCTTGACATTGATTGAATGCAAGTTTCGCACGAGCCCCATCGGGATTTCGGTCATTCAGGAAGTTGATCGCAAAGTGAAGCTTCTCAAAGCCCCTCGTGGTTGGACCGTCGAACGAGTGCTGCTCAGCGCCGGCGATGTGACTCGTGACCTACAGCAGTCGGGGTACTTTCATCAAATCCTGGGACTCGATGCGATTTTTTCGCGGCCATGACTGCCACGGCAACTGGCGACTCGGATCAACCACGACCGACCAGCGGCATTTGTGTCGCCATCACGGTAATGAACTGCACGTTGGCTTCCAGCGACATGTTCGACATGTAAACGACCGCATCCGCAACGTTCTGCACGTTCATCGTGGGCTCGACCGCAGTGGATCCGTCGGCTTGCGGGACTCCGTTTTTCATGCGAGCGGTCATCTCGGTGGCGGCGTTGCCGATGTCGATTTGTCCGCAGGCGATGTTGTACTTTCGTCCGTCGAGCGACGTGGATTTGGTCAATCCGGTGATTGCGTGCTTGGTGGATGTGTACGGAGCCGAATTCGGACGCGGGGACGTGGCTGAGATCGATCCGTTATTGATGATCCGTCCGCCCATCGGATTCTGGCTCTTCATCACTCGAATGGCGGCCTGCGTGCAGAGAAACGGCCCGGTGAGGTTCACGTCCACGACAGCCTGCCATTGCTCGACGGACAACTCCTCCAGCGGTATCGGTGGCGCGCCCATGCCGGCATTGTTGAACAGCACATCGACTCGACCGAACGCCTCGACCGTTTGAGCAAACAACTGAGCGACCGATTGTTCCGACGTCACATCCGTGGGAACCGCAAGCACGCGATCGGCCGCGTCACCCGCCAAACGAACGGTTTCGTTCAGAGCATCCGCTCGACGTCCGGCGACCGCCACCGCGAAACCCGATTGGACCAATGCCAAGGCACAAGCCCGACCGATTCCCGATCCACCACCGGTGACGATGGCAACTTTACGTTGTTCACTCATTCGATAATTCCCAGCTCGGGTCCATGGATTTCCACTGCAAGCTTACGCCACGACAATCATGTTGAACACGTTACGGCTCGCTCGTGCCATGCGTGAGCACGATGCGTGTGACTTCCGGTCGGCATCGCCAGCGGAGCGGGTGCTTGCCGGCCAAACCTCGCGAGACGTGCATTAGAGTCGGCGGATCCCAAAACGTTCCGCCGACATGTTTCACGCCGAATTGGCTCGGAGCGTACACGGGCCCGATGATCGGTAGCACGACTTGCCCGCCGTGATTATGACCGGCCAGCATCAAGTCCACTTGCTGACTTCGAGCCCACGGAAGCTGATCCGGTGTGTGGCTCAGCAACAGCCGAAACCCGCTCGCATCCACTTTGGAAAAATCCGGCTGCCGTCCCATCCACGGTCGCTCGGTGCCGGCGACAAGCAAAGCGTGGTCGCGGTGTTCGATGGCGTGAACTTCGCCGGAGGCATCTTGCCAGCCGTGTTCTTGGAACACCGCTCGCGAACGATCGGGACTGAGTGTCCAATCGTGATTGCCGAGAATGAAGTACTTGCCGAGCCGCGCGTCCAACTTACCGAGTGTTGAGGGCAGCCATTCCAAGAGTGCGACGTCATCCAACAAATCGCCGCTAAACACCACCAAGTCGTACTGCATCGCTTCGCACTCCAGGATCACGCGATCATAAAACGGCTTTCGCAACGAACCGCTGAAGTGGAAGTCGCTGAGATGCAAGATCGACAGCCCGTCCCAGGCTGCGGGGATTCGATCCAGTTGAAAAGTCTTCTCGTTGAATTCAACTTGCAGGATTTCGTTGAATGGGACTTTGGTGAGGTAGCTGTACGGCCCCGGTCCGAAGGGTCGATCGCCGAGTGATTCGTCAATCTTGAGAATGCGACTGTGTTGCGAGGTCTGTTGTGCGGGCACTTTTTGCAACCACCAGCGAGCAGCCGACCAGACGATTCCCGCAGCACCGCAACCGCAAATCGTCAAATAGATCGTCCAGCCGAGCGACAGTTCGTGCCATGAACCGCCGACGAGCAGCCCAGGGCCGCCGAGTCCGACTCGCCAGAGCAACAGCACCGGAAACAGCGGAATCATCAAGTCGTCCAGGTGGCGAAAATGTCGCAGCGGCCCCACGTGAATCGGCAAGCCGTGCGTGCGATTGACGATGGTGATGAGCAATTCCGTGTGTCCCGCCACCAGCACGAGCAACAGCAACGCATTCAACCAGTCCATCGTGTGTCCGTTGCTCGAAGGGTCGGAAGCGGGGTAAGCCGCTCAGGCGAATCAAACCAAATATTCTTGATCATACGTTGGCCACCGAATCATGTGTGATCAAGGCCGCAACAAGCACTCGGGAGTCAGCCTGCTCCCATGAATCCGGTTTCGTTCAGTCTGCTATCAGGCTCATCAACTTCGCGACAACAAATCGCTTCGAAATTGATGCTGCTCGTTGAACAGCCGACGGTAGCCGAGCAAGACGACTCCGACGGTGCCGAGTGCCGTGGCAGCCGCAATCACAAACATGATGACGATTTGGTAACGCACGGCCTGCATCGGCGAGACTCCGGACAGCAACTGCCCCGTCATCATGCCGGGGAGACTGACGATGCCCACGACCATCATCGAGTTGATGATCGGAACCATGCCCGTCTGCACGGCCTGTCGAATGCTGTCGCGCGCGGCCTCTCCACGTGTGGCTCCCATCGTGAGCAGCGCTTCGACCTGATCGCGGTGGGTCGTGAGTTGTTCGCCGAGGCGGTTCAAGCCGAGGGAGATTCCGTTCAAGGCATTTCCGAGAATCATGCCCACAAGTGGAATCGCATATTGCGGCTGATACCACGGCTCGACCTCGCGCATAATCGCCAACATCGCGTATGCGGCCACGATCCATGAACTCGCCCATATGGCGACGATGCTGTCGAAATAAACTCCGGGATATCGGCGCTCCGTACGTCCCACCGCTGCGACTCCAGCCGTGATCGTCATCACCAACAACAGGCCGGCCACGGCATACCATCGGTCGATCGCGAAGACCGAGTCCAGGATCATGCCGATCAACAGCAGTTGCAGAATCGTGCGGATCGATGCCAGCAATAGCGATCGTCCCAGCTTCAAGCCGAGTACGATCGAAATGACGCTGTTGACGATGATCAGTCCGGCAGCCAGCCCAACGTCAACCAGCGTGAGTTCGACGTACTTCATTACGGCTGCTCCGCAGGGTCATCGGCTGCACCCGGTTGTTCGGTCAATCGCCCGTCACGCATGTAGGCAACTTGGTTCGCAATCCGAGCCACTTGTTGTGAATTGTGACTGACCCACACCAACGCGCGATCCGCGTGAGGCGCGTCGTGCCACCCGAGCACCAGTTGCTCGATGCTGCGAGTGGATGCGTCATCGAGCGCCGCGGTTGGTTCGTCGAGCAGCAATAAAGTTGGCTCGAGCTGAATGGCCCGCAGCAGCGCCACGATCTGTGCCTCGCCACCCGACAAGTCACGGGTGGACCGTTCCAGAAACGTGGCGTCGTGATGAACCTGTTTGAGAAGTTCCAAAATCCTGTCGCGAGAGAACGAACGGTGTTGTTGGCTGCGAAGCGTAAACGGTCGCCGAAGGCTTTCTTCGACGGTCGTTTCCATCAATGCCGGTCGTTGATGGAGATACATCACTTGGCTGCGAAACGCGGGAACAGAGTTGCCTTGAACCGTCGTGCCTTGCCAACGGATTTCGCCATGTTCCAAAGGATCGAGCCACGCGAGAGCGCGCAGCAACAGCGTCTTGCCGCTACCGGTGGGACCGACGATGGCGAGCCGTTCGCGGTTTTGAATCGAGAGCGAAACGTCGTCGAGCAAGTGACGCCCAGCGATCGTGCGGCGGATTTGAATGGCCTCGAACAATGAACTCCCTCGATTTTTCCGGGCCAGAGTCCCAATTGTTTCGCGCGGATTATTCGTGGATGTAGGGTGCTGTCGAAGCAAACTGCGGTGGCGGTGCGTCTTCGGTCTCGATTAATTGTGTTTTCATCTTGCATCGCGAATACGAGGTGCATGGGTTTGCTGACGACGCACCGACAGTTTACGACCTCGACACACCCTACGACCTTACGACGAAAGCCAGTGTGAAGCCGAACACGTCGGTCCCACACTGGCTCGTTGACTTGAAGTTCACGGCTCCGCATTCGAATTTAGGTGCGAGTCATCGCCAACCCGGCAGCGGCGTTACTTCGCGGCCGCGAATCGACGCGAGACCTCATCCCAATCGACCACGCTCCAAAACGCCGAAACATAATCCGGTCGGCGATTTTGGTAATTGAGATAGTAGGCGTGTTCCCAAACGTCGAGGCCCAAAATGGGAGTCCGACCCTCGGACAGCGGCGTGTCCTGATTCGGTGTGCTTTCCACGATAAGCTTGCCGGCATCGACCGACAGCCAAGCCCAGCCGCTGCCGAATCGAGTCGCGGCAGCGTCGCCGAATTTGGCTTTGAAATCGGTGATGGAACCAAACGTCGCGTTGATGGCTTCACCAAGTTCGCCGGTGGGATCGCCGCCACCCTTGGGGCTCATCACCGTCCAGAACAGGCTGTGATTGGCGTGCCCGCCGCCG
>JAQBZS010001156.1 GCA_027622115.1 Planctomycetota bacterium
CCGGAAGTCCGGCGAGATCCTGTCGCGGTTCGCTGAACGGCAGAACCAGGCGAGGTCGTCCCAGCCACCGCCCCGGAGCACCCGGCTCCGCCCCGAGCCGGGACCTTTGGGGTCGCTGGCTGGCGAGGTCTTGTAGTAGTCCGAGTCGTACCAGTCTGAGCACCACTCGTACACGTTGCCGTGCATGTCGTATAGGCCCCACGCATTGGGACGCTTGCCACCAACTTCGTGGGCGTACTTCTCTTCCTTCGCGTTTCCGTCGCCGAAGAGTCCGCCCCACCACGCATAGTCACTCAGTTGCGACTCGTCGTCCCCATAACCGAATCTGGTCGATGAGCCCGCTCGGCAGGCGTACTCCCATTCCGCTTCCGTTGGCAGCCGATACGTCACACCAGATTCCTTCAAACTCAATTTCCGGCAAAACTCCTGAGCGTCCTCCCAACTCACATACGTCGCCGCAAAGTTCGCGCCTTCTTTGACGTAACTCTTACCTTTCCACGGCGTCGTGCCCATCACAGCTTGCCACTGCTGCTGCGTGACCTCCGTGCTCCCCAAGAAATACGGCTTCGTGATCCGCACGCGATGCTGGTATTCGTCATTGCTACGATCTTTTTCCGACAACAGCGAGCCCATCTGGAACTCACCCGGCTGGATCTTCACCAGCTTCATCCCGATCGAATTCACGAAATCGTTGGTTTCGGCCGCAGCCAACGTCATCTCGTTCAACTCGCCGCGGAAGTCCGGTAACTGCACAGCTCCGAACTTAGCTCGGGCTCGCTGTTTGACTTGGCTGCGAGTGTAGGTGGCCAACTCCAACAGGCTGACTTGCTTGTCCTTGTCAAAGTCGGCGGCTCCTTGCAAACCTTTGTTGACGAAGTGAAAGAACACGCCGCTCTTGAATTCCGCGTCCTCGAACGCCTTCTGCCCAGCACTGCAACTGAACAACGCAGCGATCCCACCCGGTGGCTTGACCGGTTCCGGCCGAGTCACACTATCGCCCGCCAGGGAGTTGTCCGCAAAGGGATCGTTCCGGCAGGCATCGCACAACAGCAGCCGCTTGCGAGCCTTGCACTTGGCCAGCTCGGCATAGACGTCATCCAGCGACAGCAGATTGGCCTGATCGCCAATCCGAGCATCCATCGGGCAGAAGTAGCTGGTGGCCTGCCCCTTGAACTTCACGCCATGTCCCGAGAAGGCCACGATCACCGTGTCGCCCGGGTCCACGATCTTCAGCAAGTTCCGCAGTTCATTAAGCGTGTTGGACTTCGTCGGCAGAAAGCGAGGATCCTCGACGCCGCGCTTCTGCGTCATCAACGTCACATTCCGAGCCTGAAACCCGGACTTCTGCAACGTCCCGCTCAGTTCCTCGACGTCACCCGCCGTGTACGTCAGCGTCCGCAATCCGGAGTCGCTCCCATACTTCGTCACGCCGACAAGAAGTGCGTAGTTGTCGGCGAGCGCGACTTGGCCAACGAACGCCACGAGTGTTGCGGTCAACGTGCATCGAATTACCGGGTTTCTCATCGATCGGTCTCCTTGGAAGGATGGGAACGCTCATTGCGTTCCCGTCAGACTCGTCAAATTTGCGAACATCATCGCTGATCAGTGTCGTGGGCACTTCACGTTGCAATGGCGGCGCCTCGAGTGCGAATCGCGTTCATGAGCTTATGAATAGTTTCGTCAGCGGCGGATCGAGTTTCCATGACGTCTGCACCGCCCTCCAATGCCGCGATGTGTTCGTTCAGATTTCCAGACCAGGTCTTGCAGCGTTCGATCAGCCAGTCTCGGTCTTCGGGTTTCAGCGGTGAGTGCTTCGCCCGAATCAGTGCGTCGCAGCCGATGCGAAATTCCGTAGAGTGCAACAAGGACAGGCACTGTAGTGGGTTCGACACAGCGGAGGCCATCCCCGAACTCTCGATCTACGCCTCCGAGAGCTATTTCAACCACGCGACACGACTGCGGCGATTCTCGATGCGCATGGATGGGTTCGTGTCGGTTCGGGCAGACAGCCAGGGCGGCGAGATGCACACTCGGCCGCTTGTCTTCTCCGGGAAGCGTCTGGAAATGAATTTCTCGACCAGCGCCGCAGGCTCGATCCAGGTGGAAATTCAGGATGCCCTTGGCAAGCCGATTCCCGGCTTCGCACTGGAAGACTGCCCGGAGATTTACGGCGACAGGATCCAACAAGAGGTTGCATGGAAACAGGGGAGCGACGTGAGCCAGCTTGCCGGACAGCCGGTCCGCTTGCGCTTCGTCATGAATGACGCCGACCTGTACGCGATTCAGTTTCCATAGACGGAGATCGTCCGCTGAGACTTCGTCACGGACTATTCGTCGCTCGCTCCCTCGAAGCGGAGCACAACCAGTGAGTTTGGCTTGAGTCGGTAGGTCACCGTGCCGGTTGGCGCGAGTTGCAGAGTCTGCGGATCGGCGAGCTTTACGGTGTCGGGCTGTTCGATCGTGTTTTCCGCGAGATAACTGTCTGCTCGCACTTCATGGACTTCGACGGCAGCCTTCCTGGGCCAGTCCCGGATCTCGATGCGGGTCTCGACGGCCTGGTTCGCGTCCTTGTTCAGCAGGGCGACGTAGAGCCGGTCGTCGCTCACCGAAGCGCAATGGGTCACGCGATCGAACGCAAAT
>JAQBZS010001157.1 GCA_027622115.1 Planctomycetota bacterium
GTGGATCAACGCTGATCGACTTGCAGATCGAGCAGAACAAATCGGCAACCGTCACCGGCGAGTCCTTGATGGCGGAACCGTCGGCGGTTGACGCACCAATGACTTGGCCGCCCTTCACGCCACCTCCCGCCATCGCTCCGTTGAACACGCGCGGATAGTGGTCTCGACCGGTCCGCGGGTTGACTCGCGGAGTGCGTCCGAATTCGCCCATCCAAACGACCAGCGTGCGGTCCAACATGCCGCGACTTTTCAGGTCCGAAATCAGCGTCGAGAACGCCGGATCCACCTCGTTCGCTTTGTTGGCCACGTTTTCAAACACGTCCTGGTGCGTGTCCCAACCGTTCGACCGGACTTCCACAAAGGTGACGCCGGTTTCCACCAGTCGCCGAGCCAACAAGCAGCCTCGACCGAAGCCCGTATTGCCGTAGCTGGCAATCAACGACTGCGGTTCGCCCTTGAATTCGAATGCGTCGATTTTCGGGCTGAGCACCATCTTGGCCGACTTCGCATACAAGCCGGAATGGTTCTGGACCACGGTCTTGCCACCCTTCGCGGCGAATTCGCCTTCCAGGCGTCCGAGCAATCCCAGTCGACGCGTATAGCGGCTGTCAGTCACGGGACTGGCCACGTTGGCCGGCAATTGACCGGCTTGGTCGACGTTGAACGGTTCGTAGTCAACACCCAAGAAGCCGGAACCCACGGTGCGACCCACGGAAACGACCGCGGGCAGATCGAATTTGGGATCGGCAACTTGCGCGGCAATGTTGGCCGCCAGGCTGGGATGCTTGACGCTGCCGGACGGGATGTAACCGGTATGCATCTGATAGGTGGCTCGTTGATGGCTGCCTTCCTTGTTGGTCAACGATCGCAAGAGCGCGATGTCGTTCATGACCTTCGCCGTGCGAGTCCAGTCCTGGGCGATCTCGATGCCGGACACCGACGTCCTGATGGCTTGAGTCGGGCCGCCGTTGGCATGGCCGGGTTTGGGATCAAACGTCTCGAATTGACTCGGACCACCCGCCATCCACAACAAAATAACGGCCCGGTTTTGTCGGCGAAGTTCTTCCGCCTGGAGACTCATCAGATCTTGGAAACTCAACGTGCCGGCCGCGACGGTTCCGGCGGAAACTTGGTGCAGAAAGCTGCGTCGCGAAAGGCCGTGACGTCCGACTTGGATGTTCTCGTGCAGAAAAGTGCTCATGGGAAACTCCCGAGGATTTTTGATTGGCGATTCTTGATTTTTGACTTGGGATTGCGGCTCAGCGTTTTGAAATGAACTCGCTGGAATTCAGCAGGCTCCACATCAGGTCTTCGAACGCTTCGCCGCGATTGCCGACTTCGCCGATGTAGTCCAGGCTGATCTTGAGTTCCTTGTCCGACGGGTCGCGTGCCAACGCCAACAAGTAGACCTCACGAACGGCGTCTTCGTTCTTGGGGTGTTTGTTGAGAATTCTTGACAACTTCGTATCGCCGAGGGAGCGAATGAAGCCGTTCACCAGCGAGGAATTCATCATGAACAGCGCCTGCGGGACGTTGCCCGTGATGTCCTCTTGCGGTGTCGATGGATCGAAACCGAACAGTTCCGAAAACGCGGCTCTCGGTCCGCCGCGACGGGCCATGCCGCCGCCGGCCATACCGCGTCCTCGGGTCTGAAGCTGCGATTCGTCGAAGCCCAACACTTCCGACAGTGACGAGTAGATTTGGTCCGCTCGTAGTCGCGTTGGTGCAGCCGATCCGAACGCCAACGATCCGTCATAGCGGTCGCGATTTGAAATCCGGCGTTGGTAAGTCTTCGTGTTGGCGATGGTGCGATACAGCCACTTGATGTCGAACTGATTGGCGCGAAACGCCTGACACAATGCGTCCAAGACTGCCGGGAAAGATGCGGAACGTTGTGGGCCGAGATCATCGACCGGCATATAGAAACCCTCGCCCAACATTTCGGCCCAGACTCGATTCACAAAAGCACGAGCGAACCACGGGTTGTCGGTCGTGGTGAGGTACTTGGCCAGCAATTCGCGGCGCTGCAAATCCGACAGTCCCGGCTTGGCCTTCGCTCCGGTGGCGAAGAAGACTGGATTGATCTGCGTGCCCTCCGAAGACGGATCGGCCAGGTCGGGCATCCTGTGTTCCAGCGAACCCTGTCCCGGCCGATTGTTGGGCGGCGGCTGGAAATTCTTGGCTTCTTCTCGGGAAAGAGCCCCATCCTTGTTCGTGTCGATCCGCTCCAACAGTCGATCGAAATTCTGAGCTAACTGCGGCACGCCGGCGACTTCGGCCTTGGTGAGCTTGCCGTCGCGATTGCGATCCATGCGATTGAACAGGAATTCCGAATCGAAGCGGTTGCCCTGGCGGCGTTCGACATTCACCGACACGACTTCGAAGGATCGCAACATGCCGTCGACCTGTTTCGGCCGCACGCCGACTCGCGGGAAGAATGCCGCGAGTTGATGAAACTGGTCGCGAGTCCAATTGTCGGTGGGATGGTTGTGGCAATTGGCACACTGCATTTGGATGCCGAGAAAGATACGAGATGTCTCGGCGGCGATTTCCGAGGCATCGCCTTCGTGAGCGAACATGATCGCCGTGGCCCCGTTCTCTCGCACATCGCCGGTGGCCGTGAGCAATTCCGTTACAATC
>JAQBZS010001158.1 GCA_027622115.1 Planctomycetota bacterium
GGCACGGACCGATGGAACTGCGCGGAGCTTGTTCTTGCACCATTATAACCTGGAGCAACAACATGAACCGTCACTTCTTCACGGCACTCGCATTTCTCAGTTGCGCTCTAACGGTTTCGGCGAATGCCGCCGACAAACCTGTCAAAAACAAGAAATACGGACCCTGCGATGAATTCGAGTGACCACACGAAATCCAAGCTCAGTGTTTGGAGGCTCTCAGGTGCCTTGTGCGTGGTTCTTGTTGTGGCGTTGGGGATTTGGTTCGCCTGTCAGCCCAGCCGCGATCTTGTTGTAGGACCGCAGCCTCAAGATGAGAATTCCGTTGCTGAGATCGCCGAAATCATTCAGGAAAGGGCGAGTCTGGATTCCACGGTTTGGAAAACGGAAGTCGTCGCGCAGCGGCACGAAGATGTCTTTGTGGCCTTGTGGGACAAGCTTCGAGCTGCGGACGATCAGCTCGGAGTGCTGGCCGATGTGCCGTTCGAGCAAATCACGCTTGGCGAAGCTCTGAAATCCACAATTCACGACGGCGAAATTACCGAAACGCAATTCGGCGGCACCGGGAAATCGCTGTCTCGGGTCGAATGGAAACAGTTGCTTGAAGGTGCGCGACGAAACAAATTGAAGATCATCCAAACGGAATGGCACCACTCGCGGTTTGAGATTTCGGATCAGGGAGATTCCAAGTCGAGCATCAATGTCCTCATTCATGCCGTCAATTTCGAGAACTCGCGGAGGTATGATCTCAGCGGCGAATTGAATGTGGCCTGGTCGAAGCCAGCCGACAATCAGAGCCTACCACGTCTGAGTCACATCGACGCCCGTAAAATTCGCATCATCGAACGCTCGCTGCCGGTGCCGTTCGAGGAAGCGATGGTGCTACGGACTCGGGAAATGGGACCGTTCGATGGAACAGCCGCGATCCTGGTTTACGATGTGGACCAGGATGGGCTTTCCGACATCGTTCTGCCAACTTGGAATCGGTTGTTGCAGAATCTCGGTCAGTGGAAGTTCGAGAAACGGAAACTGCTCGACTTTCCGCCGAAGGAGATCCCTTTGGCCGGCGTGCTCGGCGATTTCACCGGCGATGGAATCGTCGATTTGCTGTGCGCGGCTCGCGGTCGACCTCATCTCTATCGCGGCGACGAAAACGGAAGATTCTCCACGCGGCCCTCGCTCATCGATTGCGTGGGTGAAGACATTTCCGAACCCAGTGTCCTGACTGCGGGTGACATCGATCTCGATGGTGATCTCGACGTTTGGTTGGCGCAATACAAAAAGCCGTATGTCCTGGGACAAATGCCGACACCTTACTTCGATGCCAACGATGGCTTCCCCGCGTTCCTCTTGTTGAACGACGGCCACGGCCATTTTGAGGACGTAACGCATGCGCGCGGTTTGGAAGCGAAACGTCATCGCCGCACCTACAGCGGGTCGCTCGTCGATCTCGATGACGATGGGGATCTGGACCTCACCGTCGCGAGCGACTTCGCGGGTCTCGACCTATACCTGAATGATGGACGCGGCTTCTTTCAGGACGTCACCGAGACGCATGTTGATGAACGACACGCGTTCGGCATGGCCCTCACGTTTGCCGATTACAACCGTGATGCGAGGCTGGACTTTCTCATGATTGGGATGTCGTCCACGACCGCCCGACGGCTTGAGCAACTGGGATTGGGCCGCGAGGAATTCGCGGAACACCAACGCAAACGCGGCGAGATGGGATATGGAAATCGGATGTATCTCGCCGACGAACGCGGCTTCCAGCAAGCACCCTTCAATGACCAAGTCGCGAGATCCGGATGGTCTTGGGGAGCCACATCCTTCGATTTTGACAACGACGGCGACCGAGATGTCTATGTCGCCAACGGTCATCACAGCGGCCAAACGGCGAAGGATTATTGCACGAAGTATTGGTGCCATGACATTTACGCCGGAACGTCGGAGTACGACCCGAAGTTGACTCGTTTCTTCGATGACGTGATCCAAAAAGATCAGCGGATGTCGTGGAACGGATTCGAGCACAACTGCCTGTTCATGAACGAGTCCGGCGCGGGGTTTCTGCGAGTCGATTTCCTGATGGGCGTCGCCATTGAAACTGATTCACGACATGTGGTCAGCGATGATTTCGACGGTGACGGCAAGATGGACTTGCTCGTCGTTTCCGTGCCGCAGGATGAAGACGGGATGAAGATTCAGTTGTTGCGGAATACATGGAAATCCGCCAATCATTGGATCGGCGTCCGATTGCAAGAAGCTCCCGGTCGCTCGCCACTCGGCGCGCGAGTCTTCGTGGAGCACGCGGGTGGTCTTCAATTAGCGGCGATCGTCACGGGGGATTCCTTCTACAGCCAGCATGCCACGAAGGTGCATTTCGGTCTGGGCAAGATCGAGACTGTTGAAGCGATTGAAGTGATTTGGCCGGGAGGCCATCGTCAGCGTCTGCCAAGTCCAGCGGTTGATCAATACCACGCTGTCCAGCCTGACTCGCGTTGATTTAAGTCGGATTCACTCGAAATGCTCTTCGACCGCTAGAAGCTATCTGAAAAAGGGGTCTGACCCGGGTCGGTCAGAAGTTGCATTTTGAGCAAGTAACTTTGTATCCGGATTCGTTCTGCAAGAAGTTTGAGC
>JAQBZS010001159.1 GCA_027622115.1 Planctomycetota bacterium
TATTTCAGATTTGGCGGGCGTTCGAAGTGGAATTCATCAACAACGCCAAACCGCCAAATCTGAAATCCGTAAGCCAGACCCCGGAAAGTGACAAACTCGAACTAAGGCAACTCGCAGTTTGAAACCTCCCCGTAACACGGGACAATTGTCCTGGGACACTCGGGACAATGGTCCCAAGCTACGGCACCCCACCGCAGTTCTCCAACCGGTTACTCCTCAATGTCGTTTCCAACGATCGATTTGTTCCTCAAGCGACTGGAAGACAGCAAGTTGCTCAATGACGAGCAACTTCGATCCATTCGATCGACGGCGCAAACATTCGAAGTGGAATTCGCGTCGGAATACGCCGCCAAGACTCTCATCCGCGACGGCATTCTCACACATTGGCAAGCCCAGGTCTTGCTGTCCAAGGGTGGCAACTTTTTCCTGGGGAATCACAAGCTGCTCGAATTGATCGGCCGCGGCGGCATGGGCACGGTCTACAAGGCCGAGCACACGGTGCTTGGACGAATCGTGGCCATCAAGGTGATGTCTCGCGAACTGATGGCCAACAAAAACCTCGTCGCGCGGTTTCACAAGGAAATCCAAGCGGGAGCCACGTTGGACAACCCGCATGTCGTGCGTTCCATCGACGCCAGCGTGATCGGCAAAACGCACTTCTTGGTGATGGAGTATATCGACGGCCACGACTTGTGGTCCGTCATGGCCAAACGCAAGAAACTGCCGCCCGGTGAAGCGTGTGAATATATCCGCCAAGCGGCGGTGGGTCTGCAACACGCGCACGAAGTCGGCATGGTGCATCGAGACATCAAACCCAGCAACCTGATTCGAACGTGGGACAAGGACCGACCGCTCGTGAAAATCTTCGATATGGGTCTGGCCCGCATCGTGAGCGAGCAAACCGTGAATGACGAGATGACTCGCACGGGCCAGATCATGGGCACGCCCGAGTACATGTCGCCCGAACAGGGATGGGACACGAAGAAAGTCGACGTTCGCGGAGACATCTACAGCTTGGGCTGCACCTTGTTTCGATTGCTGACCGGGCGAGTCCCCTTCCAAGGGGAAAACCCGTTGCAGACGCTGATGGTGCGTTGCACGCAGGATGCCCCGCCGTTGCGTAAGTACGCGTCCGAGTTGAGCGCGGAACTCGAAGAAGTTCTCGGCAAGATGCTGGCCAAGGAACCGTCGCGGCGTTACCAGACTCCCGGCGAAGTCGCGGTTGCGTTGACGGCGTTCGCGGTTGTCCCGACTCGGGCGGAAGTCGAAGCGCTCGAACTCGCCGCAGACGACGCGCCGCCGGAGCTTTCCGATGCCGACATCAGTCACGAAGAACATGGGTTCGAGGACTTCATCCATGACTTGAAGGAACTCGAAGACCATCCGGAACCCACCGTGCCGGTGGCGAAAGCCGTCCTGGTCGCGGACGTGGTGGAACCGATCTTGCCGATTCAGTCAGTCCGCTCGACGACTCGGCGGAAGTCCAAGTCGAACAACACGGTCATCGCCAGTGTTGCCACGGTCGGCGTGTTATTAGTTGGTGCGTTGGTGTGGGCCATTAGCGGGAACGGCAACTCTACGGCTGCCAAGAATTCCGCAGACGATTCAGGCAACATGATCACATTCGAAGCGCTGCCGGCGACATCGGTCGACGAACAAACGATGCTGGCCGTGCAAGTGCGGCCCGTCGAACAACCAAGTTCCAGCGACGGCTTTCGCTTCTCGCTCGGGCCATCGGCTCCGCTGGGGATGTCGGTCGATCCGAAGACCGGACGGTTGATGTGGACGCCGCAGGAAGAACACGGTCCCGGATCCTTTCACGTGGACGTCGAGTGCGTGGACGTGGCCAATCCGACTCGAAAGGGTACTGCTCAAGTCAACATTCAAGTCAACGAGGTCGATCTGCCGCTCCGCGTACAGCCGATTTCACCCATCAAGGCCAACGTGGGCGAGACCGTTGTGCTGGACATTCAAGCCACGGACCCGGATATCCCCGTGCAACCCATCCACTTCGACATGGCACCCGGATCGCCGCCTGGTTCGCGAATTCATCCGCAATCCGGTCGTTTTCAGTGGACGGTTCCGAATGGAATGCCACCGGGCGAACACACCATCGCCGTGCTCGTGGATCAAATGGCCACGCGGGCTCCCACCAGCATCGTGTTCGAATTCCGCATCGTAGTAGGTGACCAGCCGACTTCTTTGCCGGGGGAATCGTTCGTCGCCGAAATCGCCGATCGTGAAATCGAACAGGGGAAACAGCTCATCGTTCCGATCGGTTTTACACGCCCGGTCCCAGGCAAGAAGGTTTCGATCCAGACGAATTTCGGCAAGGCGAGAACCGCGGCGATCGACGAAAAGACCGGCAAGATTGTCTGGACCCCGACCAATTCCGATGCACCCGGGGAGTACGTCTTCAAGCTGCGTTTCATGGTGGACAATAACCCGGACCTGATCGACGAGAAGTCGTTTACGGTCAAGGTCACGTCTGCGACTCCGACTCCACCGAAGAAAGACGCTCCCAAGACACCGGTCGCCAAGGTCGATTCGCGAAAACCGATCCCGCCGGAGCCCGATCGCAAAGCGGCCGAACAGACGTTGCGTGAAGTCATGGAGCGTGAGTTC
>JAQBZS010001160.1 GCA_027622115.1 Planctomycetota bacterium
GAGGTCTCTGGTTACCGTCAGTTCGCCCAGATTATCAGAAATCGAAGATTACCCCTATTGACGTCCACAACGTGATCCGTCTGCGCGCAAAAGCTGACATGCACCCCGGTGCCCGCTGCGCTCGAAAACTCGCTTGTTTCAAGCTCGACTCTTTAGTAGTACGAGCCGGTGCTCAACGTATCCATTGATTGGCCAAGGAATCGAAATGTACGGGCTTGACGAGACAGGGCGGGAATGGGCGGCGCGAGCACGTGTGCTTGCGGACACGGTCGCCGGACCAAACGCCGCCGACACGGACGAGGCGGCTCGTTTTCCTGCAGTCGCCATTCGGTCTCTGCAAGAGCAGGGTTTCATGGGGCTCTGTCTTTCCACGGAGACGAACGGACACGGACAATCGCCGCGAGTGTTCGCCGTAGTGGTCGAAGAACTGGCCCAAGCATGTGCATCGACGGCAATGATCTATGTGATGCATGTGTGTGCCGCGCAGGCCATCGCGGAATCGACCGAGTCGGATCAGTCCACGTTGCTGCGTGAGATTGCCGCTGGAACTCACCTCACCACTCTGGCATTTTCCGAACGCGGATCTCGATCGGAATTCTGGGCACCGGTTTCCAAACTTGAATCGGGCGAGAACGGCGGATTCGTCACGAGCGCGATCAAGTCTTGGGTGACGGCCGCAAATCACGCGGATTCCTACGTTTCCACCGCCCAAGCCTTGGGTGCTGAGTCGCCGTTGGAATCCGTGCTGTACGTCGTACGACGCGGCACTGCGGGCGTTGCCGTTTCCGGGGCGTTTACCGGGCTGGGACTGCGAGGCAATGATTCGGCGCCAATCACCTTCGAGGGCGTGGCGATCGATGACGAGCATCTGCTGACCGAACAAAAGGGCGGAGCGGCAATGATCCTCGAAGTCGTGTTGCCGTGGTTTGCCATCGGCACGGCGGCGATGGCGAATGGACTCTGCCGGGCTGTGGTGTCGGCGACGTCCGGTCACCTGGCGGCTGCGGGCTACGAGCAGGAAGGCAGAAAGCTCCGCGACCTACCCAATCTCCGAGCACGTTTGGCAGAGATGAGCGTGACGACCGAGCAGTCTTGTGCCTTGTTGGGCTACACTGTGTCGGCACTGGAGCGGCCCGACGAAATGACCCCGCTTTATGTGCTGCAAGCGCGATTGGCGGCAATCGAAGCGGCTCAACATGTCACGGATCTCGCCATGCAGGCCTGTGGTGGAGCCGCGTTTTCGAAGCATCTGCCAATCGAACGCCTTTTCCGAGACGCGCGTGCCGGCTGCGTCATGGCACCGACCGCCGATCATCTGCGAGACTTCGTCGGACGGGCGTTGACGGGATTGCCGTTATTCTGATGTGAACGAGACGTGCGACGCTTGAACGACGAGAGATTCAAAATGACAGCGCAACCATCAATTCTTCTCGGTGCCGTGGCGTATGACCCGAAGGTCGTCGCCATTTGGGAAGGCATTCGCGACTACTTCAACGGCGCCGGTGTGCCCTTTGATTTCGTGCTGTTTTCGAACTACGAACGTCAGGTCCAGGCACTCTTGGACCAGCATATTGATGTCGCCTGGAATACACCGCTGGCTCACGTGCGAATCAAACATCACACCGGCGGCCAATCGCTCTCTTTGGGAATGCGGGATTCCGATCGCGATTTCCACTCGCGACTCATCGCCACCGCAGATTCGGGGATCGCCCAACCGACCGATTTACACGGAAAACGGCTGGCAGTCGGCAGCCGCGATTCAACGCAGGCGCGCATTCTGCCGCTGTACTTCCTCAAACAGGCCGGTGTGGTTCTGAACCAAGTCACCGTCGTCCCATTCGATACTGACGTCGGCAAGCATGGCGACACCGGCACGAGTGAGCTTGACGTGCTCAACGCACTCCGCGACGGCACGGCGGACGCCGGCACCGTTGGCGACTTGGTGTGGGTTGCCGAACAAGTTGCCGGACATGTCGACAACCGCATCCAGTCCGTCTGGACAACCCCCGGCTTCGATCACTGTATGTTCGACGCACTCCCCGACTTTGATCCGCAGACTGCGGAACGTTTTAAGGAAGCGCTGTTCGCGATGAAGTGGGACAACCCGGAGCATCGGCGATTGCTGGAACTTGAAGGTCTTCGCGAATGGTTGCCGCCCCGCGAACAGGGCTATGACAGTTTGCGAGCCGCGATCCAAGATCAGGACTATCCCATTTGAGCGATTCCTCGGCTGCCGCAGCCGCCATTGATGGTGGCAACTTGACGTTCGCGCAGGGTCTGTTGGCCATTCTTCGGCCAGCTTTGCAATTGGTCGAACCGGGTGGACGTGACGTCTCGACCTCGTTTTTTTTACTTCGCGTTGAGTTCGAAACTTGCCGGAGTCAGCCTTGCTGCGGCCCAATGGGAATCGGAGAGGGAGCCAGTCGGCTGTGGTCGATATTCGTTGACAAAGCTGATGTTGGTCTTGGCCGGGATGTTCTTCTCATGCCCCGTCAACGACAGCATCGCGTTGACCATCAACCGACGCAGATCTTCGCTAAGGGACGCGTGCAAGAACTACTTCCTAAGTCTTGGGTGGATGGTGTAGCTCCAGTTTGGGCAGTCTTCTTCTC
>JAQBZS010001161.1 GCA_027622115.1 Planctomycetota bacterium
GGTCTTCGTGTTCTATTCGGCCATCGCCCCTTTCATCGCGTTTTCGTCGCTGCTACAGGGCTTCGACTTCGCTCCCATCTTGTTCCTGTTGTGTGCCGGAGTCCTGTGGTCGATCTTCATTTGCATGTTTAGCTTGATGGTCAGCACGCTGGCGAAAAGCCGCATCTTGCAAGGCATCATCGGGATAGTCTTGTTCCTGGTTCTGGTTTGGCAGGCCATCGGCAGCATGATCTTCACGGGATTCATTCTGGCCGACTTCATGCCCATCGGCAGTACGGAATTCTGGTGGGGCATCGGTTGCGTTGTCGCAGCCGGCGTAAGTTACATCCTCCTGTTTCAACAGGTCGCGGTCGCTCGGCTGACGTTTGAATCCGACAACCGCAGCACCGGCATCCGCATCGTTTGCTCCGTTCAATTTTGGATGATCTGGATCGCGCTGTCGTTGTTCGGTTGGGAGTTCGGATGGACCGTGATCGAGTACGAGGCCGTCATCGCGCTGGCTTGCGTTTCGGCCGCTCATTGGATGGTTGTGGGCCTGCTGGCTTCGACTGAGCAGGACTATCTGTCCCGCCGGATCCGCCGAAACATGCCCCGGCTCGGTTTGCTGCGGATGTTCGTTGCACCGTGGCTGCCCGGTGGCGGCCGAGGATTCGTCTATCTGCTCATGCACTTGCTCGCCCTGAATCTAATCGTGCTGTTAGGCGATTGGCCGGAAGTCGCGAACAACATCACGATCGGGATTTCTTGCTAAGTCATCATCTATGTTGGCTGTGGGAGTTTCGTCGGGCGTTGGGGGCGCGAGATTACTCCAGACATCAAGCCGGTCCACGTGCGTGTCTTGACGGTGCTGATGATGTCGATGTCGGTACTGGCCCCGTACATCCCTCCGCTATTGAGAATTACCGAATTTCCAGTCGGCTATTCGTTGATGGAAGTCAGCAATCCGTTCAAGACGTTGATGCTCATCGGCGACACACCAACCGCTCCACAAATCGGTTTGGTGGTGAAGATCCTGCTCTGTGTCGCGGGCGCTGCAATCTTCGTCAACTTGCGATCGATGTATCGAGGCGTTGCTGAGCTAGTGAGCTACGACGCGGAAAGTCGACCAGAAGAGATCTTTGTCGCCGATCCCGCCGTATAGCCACTCCGCAACCTAACTTGCGAGTTGACCTTCGAGACTCGCGTGTGGTTTTCGTGAGTTGCGACCGATCGCCCAGAAGAGTTCTCCCAGAGTCACCGCTTCCCACAAGTTCTTTCCTGTGGTCCGTGCTTCGACTTCAAATTCTGATGCCGTCCCCAGCGAGGCTTTGGCGAGGATTTGCCTCGGACCCAAGGAAGAACAAGAGTCGGAACACTAATCGACTCTAATCCTCGCTAATTCATCACGGCCGAGCGGGCCTGATTTGCGAGGATCAGTGGGAATCAGCGTTCAAAATGTCGTCTTCAAAACTGGCGTCGGCCACAACGACTTTCATGCCTCAGGGAATCTTGAGTCCATCGCAGACAGAGCTGGCAGGTCGGTGCGTTTCGCAAATCCACAAAGTCTGCCGCAGTCGCAAGTCAAAAAAAACGACTCGAAATAATCGAGCCGTTCTTGTGGGTTTGCGACGGTAGAGTCGAATCGACCTAGCGAGCCGGCGAGTCATCAGCGGGCGTTTTCTGATTCACTGCTTCGAGCCGTTCCTTTTGCTTGGCGATCCGTTCGGTCAAGGTCAGCTCCTTCTTGACGATATTGAGATCACGCAGCTTTTCGTCACGCTCGCGGCGAATTTCTTCAATCTTCTGCGCGGCTTCCGCTCGCACGACTTCGGCATTGGCTGCCTTCACGGCTGCTTCAGCTCTTTCGACTGCCGCTTCAAGGTGATCGCCCGCAACCTTGGGGTTTTCTGAATCGGTCGAGTCCACGTCATCCAGCAGGCCCCGCAACGCGATAATCATTCGCTCGCGTTTTTCATCGGACAGACTTTCTCCCGCCAAACTCATCCGAACGGGCTGACCACCCGATGATTGACCGGGCCGCAGCAGCGCAAGTATTTCGCGAATCAGATTCGCCAAGTTTGAACCGCTACCTGCTCCACCGCCACCTGCCCCACCGCCTATCGGTGGTGGAGTAACTGGGTCCGAAATTCCGTGAGCGGCCAGCAACCTGTCGATCTTCGCCTCGATCTTGTCGAGCCGACTTGAGTTGTTCACGTCGAGCCCTGGCACCTTCAATTCCGGAAACAGCTCAAGGATAATCGGAATCAATGCCGCCCATTCAGCAAATCGAGCGTCTGCGTCGGCCCGAGAATTCAAACCGTTGTTCGACATCAACCTCATGTCGGTCGCGTACTAGTCCGACATTCGATAGCCGCTGTCAAAATCCGACATTCGATAGCCGCCCGACCTGTAAAACGGCACGGCGGACCGCGACGAAAATAGACCCAACGGGTCGAACCCAGACATCGGCATGACTGCCGGCTGACCATACACGTCACCGAACCGAATCAACTGAGCATCCGCCGAACGCGGAGTCAGCATCGCGCCAAGAGTGATTAACCCGAAGGCTCAACCGGTGATCCGGGGAGGTCTGTTCGGGGAATGTGAAAGAGGTTAGAAGTTGAGTCAGCC
>JAQBZS010000033.1 GCA_027622115.1 Planctomycetota bacterium
GCTCGTACGGCGTCCGTGTGTCCGGCAAGCGTCTTGGGTGCCACCAGCGGCAACAGCCACGACTTCAACGTCCCGTCGTGGCCCGCCGTCAACAGGGTCTTGCCGTCCGGCGAGTACCCCAAGCCGGACAACGGTCCGATGTGACCGAACACATCACCGACCGCGGTGCCGTCCGCGACTTTCCATAAACGAATCGCGCCGGTCGCATCACCGCCGGCGACTTCAGCATTGTCGGCTCGAAACGCCAAACGCGAGAGAGCCCCTGCATGGCCGGCGATCGTGCGTACGGCCGCGCCATCCGCGACATTCCACAACCGAATGCCCTTGTCCACACTGCCCGTGGCAAACAGTTTGCCGTCCGGGCTCACGGCTACTGCCACAACCGGCATGGTGTGTCCGGCCAACGACTTCACGGCAACGGGCAAGTCCCACACGCGGATCGTGCCGTCTTCACCAACCGTCGTGACTTGTTGCCCCTGCGGTTTGAACGCGATGTCTCGCACGGCACCGACATGCCCGGCCAGGCCCAACGCATCCGCGCCATCGGTCGCCTGCCAGAACTTCACGAGCCCCGTGGCACTGCCGCTCGCCAGCAACTTGTCGTCGGCGGACAGAGCGAGCGATCTGACGGGTCCGGGCTGTCCGCCGAATTTCCGCACGGCATCGGCGGCTTTGGCCAACGCTTTCGTGGGATCGGTGAACTGCACCGCGCCGCCTTCATCGCCCGAGAACACCAACGTTCCAGCCGTATTCGCCACGGTCGCCGTTACCGCTGCTGCGTGAGTCGCCACAATTTGTGGCCCCGCGACGGGCAGCTTCCAGAGTTTCGCCGTGCCGTCTTTGCTCGCCGTCAGCAGCACGAGCCCGTTGGGATGAAACTGAATTCCACTGACCGAGCCAACGTGCGAACCCAACACGGCCACTTGGCTGCCGTCTTCCCGATTCCACAACCGCACCACACCGGTGGCATCGGCAGTGGCGAGTTGCTTGTCGTCCTTGCTGATGGCCACGGCTTTCACGGCCTCGGCGTGACCGGCCAATTCGTGCAGCACTTTGCCGTCGGACAATTGCCAGACTTTGGCGGTCTTGTCGTCGCCGCCGGACAGTACCCACTTCCCATCGGCACTTAACGCAACCGCAGCGACTCCTAATTCGTGTCCGGCAAGACGAGCCAACGGCAACGGGCGAAACACGTCCCAAACTCGTACCGAGTTGTCTCGCCCCCCCGTCACCAACTTCCGACCATCGGGACTGACATCCAACCCAAGCACCTGTCGTTCGTGCCCCGCCAGCGACCGCAACAATGTGCCGTCCGCCGTGTTCCAGATTTTGACGGTCTTGTCGAAGCTCCCGGTTACCACCAGCGACCCATCCGGCGTGTAATTCGCAACGGACACGGAATAGTCATGTCCTTTGAGCATCGGCAACACCGCAGCGGGTTGCTGAGCCGCCAACCGAGCTACCACTGCGAGCGTTCCCACGCAGACGGCCAGGAATGCAAAACAGAGCCACGTCTTATAGGAACCGGTCCGCGAAGAATTGGTCATCGGCGTCGTCTCTCAACAGAGCGAGTGAAGTCACGTGAATTGCGGACGATTGTGGGCGACCAGCTCTCGTCAATCAATCAACGCATCCAGATGCGTTGTTGCATCGCCACATCGCCAGCTGGCCTCGCAGCACGGTTGGGGTCGTCTACCGCAGGCGGCTCACGATTGCCAAAACAGTGACTGGCGCGGAGCTTGGTATTTCACGTTCATGTAGGGTGTTGCCACGCGTTTCTTATGTGCGAGGGAACGGACGCCCGCTTCAACGAGTCCTGACGTCAGCAGTGTGCGTTCGATGGGATACGGGGCCTTGCCCGTGAGAAACATCTGTTCGGCCTTGGACATCAGCGCGGCCGAATACACGACGTTCGGAGTCGGCGGCAAATAAAACAGAGTCGACAACGGCTCCGATTGGCCCTTCAGCTTCGCGGCAAAGGTGAAATCGTTCAGCAACCCGTTCATCATCAACATCGTGCCGCGCAAACCGTCGGCGTATTGGAAGCGATACACGATCGGATCCTTGACCCAACTCCGCATCTGTTTGGCGGTGGGATAGCGATGGCTGAAGGTCGGCGGCTGAATCAGCGTCTGTGAACGGCATAAGCAGGATTCGAATAGCGCTGGATCCCAGCCGCCTTTTTGCCACGACCCTTGATCCATGGCCTTCCAGACGGCATCGCCTCGCATGGCTTCCACCCAGACCACGCCGGTTTCGCCGCCCTTTCGACGTTCGGCCATGCATTGGATGGTCTCCAGCGCGTGGAAGTCGTAGCTGTCCACGCTGCCGATCGACATACACATGACTTCTTCCACGTCCGCGCCGTAGGGCATGTCGATCGACGGCATCCGCCAAGTGACGGGCAGCGACGAACCCGCCAGGAAAGGGAAGCCCATTTCGCGAGACGTATCGGCCATTTCCTTGGCCCAGTCCCATTTCCACGACAGGTGTTTGTCGTTGAACACGGGCACGCTGCGACCATCCTTCTTGAAGACGTCCACCACGTCCTTGAAGAATTCGTAGCGAGGATACTTCTTCTGGCCGATGTCGTTGCGGGGATAGTCGCCGTGTTCGCCGATGACGAGCACCGCATCGACAGCCAATTTGTTTCCGCCGCAACGCAGGGCTTCACCGATTGTCGGGTAAATCGGGAAGCCGAATTCCTTCGAACGCTGCCGGCTGAGATCGTTTTTGGGCGTTTGGTCGACGTACACCGAAACGACGTCGATCGGCGGCTGATGCCAACGCCCTTGAATCGGATAGCCGACCAGGAACCGTTCACCCATATGCCAGGCATGTGAATGGAATCTCCACTCGGTGGTCACGATCGCCAATCGTGTTTTCTTCTTCGTCGCATCCGCCGCCTGCAATGGATTCAAGCCCACCCCAACGGACGCCGCACCGGTTCCCAGAACATTCAAAAACTGCCGTCGATCAAGCATGATTCTCCTCCGAGTTGGTGAATTGTCGGCGTGAAGTCTAGTGCCACAAATCACAATTGGCCGCCCACTCGGATTGAAGGCACAAACTGCTGTTCGGTCGTCCGGCCACGTGGGTACAATGACGCCATCGCGGCTTTCAGTATTTCTGCGCCAATCGCCCATTCAACTTCAGCGTCACTCACCATGCCGAACCGCTCGTTGCTTCCGACGCTGCTTGTGACCGCGTGCTGGCTCGTTCCCAGCTTGGTGTTCGCGCAACTTGAGCAGCCCCGCAGCACAACGCCCGCCAAGACTTTGGCTGATTCAAAGCCCGAAAAAGAGTCGCCCGTTCCGCCGACGCAGCAGGGCGGATCGACCATTTATGTCCGGGACGCGTCGGGGATTCTGGTTCCCATCGCCGATCACGTGGACCTCAAGCAACTGCTTCAGGCATTGAATCGGCAGGGTTCGGATGTGCCGGCGAACGAACGGTATCACGTGGCTTCGGTCAACATCGACGGAAGGGTGCGAGGCAACTTGGCGGAATTGACCGCTGTCGTGAACGTGAAGATCGATGTCGACGGTTGGGTTCGCGTCCCGCTGCGGATGGAAGAGGCGTTGCTGCGAGCCGAAGCCGAACACACGCCGCCGACGAACGCGAAAGACGCTGCCGCTCGACCGGAAACACGGGATATGGGCCGTGATGGTGTACGATTTTGGTTCTTGCGCGGGCGGGGGACACACACGTTGTCGCTGCCGCTGTCCTTGGCGATTCGCGATTTGGCTCCCGCGAAACGGTTGCGGTTGACGATCCCGGAAACGGCGCAAAGCAGTCTCACACTACGCGTACCGTTGAAATCCGTGAAACCGGAACTGGTCTCACCCATCGCATCCACGGTTGAATCGACCCAGGATGAAGCCGGCGAGCAAACCGTGATTCAGGTGACTGGGTTGTGGCCGCAACTGGATCTCGTGTGGTCGCCCAAAGTGGACCCGAAGGAAAACCGGCTCATCCTGCAAACGAAAACGCAGATGGTTGTGCGGCTGACGAGCCATCCGGTCTACGTCAAAGTCTCGCAAGAGATCGCTCCGCTGAGCGGAAACATGCATGAGCTGCTTGTGACTTTGCCTGCGGGATTTGCCGTCGTTGCTTTGACCGTGGATGGAACGGATGCCCCAAAATACAAGGTGGATCCGAACAACCCACAACGAGTCACCGTTCCACTCGACAAGACCGTTGTCCAAACTACCCGCCTGGATTGGACGCTGAAGTCAACTGCCGACGCCACCGAAAACCTGCAGTTGAAGCTGGAAGCCATGCGAGTGCAACATTCGCATCTCAATCGAGGCTCGGTCGAAGTCATCACCGAGGCGGGTTATCAACTGCGCAAACTGGAAGAACATGACGTCGAACGGACCGACGTCGCTTCCGCATTGTCGCCCGGCCAAATCGCCACGGCGTACGAGTTCCAGAACGAAGATTTTCGCTTGGCGCTGGAACGGCAACCCATCGCGCCGTCATTCACCGTGGAACCCTTCGTGTTCTTGTCGCTGGAATCCGATCGAGTGCGATTGAATGCTGTGTATCGTTTTCGAGTCGATCGCGGCGTGGCTCAGTCCGTGTTTCTGAAGTGGCCCAAGCGGATCTCGGACGGTTGGGAGCACTCGGTGACCGATCGTGCCGGTCTGTTGATTGAAAGCACGGTTGCAAACGCGGAAGGCATCAGCATTCCGATACCGCCGGGCCGCTCCGATGCGTTCGAGATTCGCATTCAAGCGGAGACGGTTCGCGACCCCGACATCGACACGGTGCTGCTCAATCTGCCGTACGTGGATGCCACCGGCGGTCCCGCGACCACCATCGTGACCAGCCACGCCATCGATATCGAAAGCCGCTTGCTTTCCAAGTCAGAACAAGCCTTGCAACCCATTTCGGACGGTGAGCAGGCCGGGATTCAGCAATCGTTCAGGAACTTGATTCAAGGTGTCCGCCCGTCGTTTCATCGCATGGCGTCCGGCGAATTGGTGTTGGAAGCCGAGTTGTCCAAACAGCAGCAACAAATTTCCGTGGCGACGGAGTTCGACATCGAATTGCTCGACGCTGCGGCTCGCGTGACGCAGAGACTGTTGTTCAACGTGGAATACAAGCACGCGTCGCAAGTGCGTTTGAAGCTGCCCGTGGCGTTCGGCGCGGCTGTCGTGCCCACGCTGGCCAACGGCACCGCGCTGTTCGCCGACGGAGTCGGTCTGACGGACGGTTCGTGGATTCGCAAACAATTCCAGCTTCCCAGCGATGTGCTGGGCCGGATCGAAGTCAAGTTGCAGTTCGACGTTCCATTGGGTGATCTCTCCAGTGATGCGGATACCACGGTGTCCGTACCGTTCGTGAACAGCTCGGACGTGGACGGCTTCACGTCATCGATTGTACGGGTCCGCTCGGTGGGTCGCGTGACCGGTCGATTGTCCGCGGAGAAATGGTCGCCGATTCCCGCGGAAACCGGCTTGGCGTGGCGGACGACGGAGAATGCCGACATTCAATTGGCAGTCCGTCGGCTGATTCAGCCAACGCACCATTTCACGGTTCCAAAGTCGACCGTGCAGATCGTGGTGGACGACGGCGATTCGCTGCATGGTCGCGTCTCGTTCTTGATCGACGGAGCCGACCGTTCGTTCGTCCTGGCGATTCCCAACGGCATCGGCGTGCATCGTGTCTGGTGGAATAACACACTACTCGACGGCTACCAATTCGTACCTGCCGATGCACAGGGCGACGGAACACTGCACATCGACAGCGTCCCGCCCAAGACCAAGCGACAAGACGTGTTGTCGATCGACTTCAACGCGAGACTCGAACTGCGATCGAGTTGGGCGATCAAGCACGCGATGCAGTGGCCGCGATTTGCCGACAATGTCTGGGTGGAGGAAACCGCCGTCGATTTTCGGCTGCCCGTCGAGCAGTACTTGTTCGATTTTTCGTCTCGGATCACACCGACATTCCAATGGCAACGGAAAAACTGGTTTTGGAGTCGCGAACCCATCGACGCGCACCTTGCGATGGATGCGTGGTTGACGGGTGGAGACACCGGCAACTTACCGGAATCGCTCGTGACAAACGGCAGTAACCGCTACCAGTTCGGCATGTTCGGGCCTCAGTCGGGGTTTGAATTCCTTACGCTGCGTTTGTGGTCGATCTTGGTCATCGGTGCCGGCGCTGCATGGACTCTCAGCCTAGTCTGGAGAAAGTCGGCGTATGCTCGACGCTCCGTGTCGTTGCCGATCATTGTGCTGATCGTAGCCGTTGCGGGGATCTGGTTCGCGGATGCGATGAAGCTGCTGGTGCAACCGTTTCTAGTGGGCGTGGAGTTGTCGTTGGTGCAAGCGATCATCGAGCGGCACTATCGCCGCAAGCGAGTGATCGCCAACCCCTTGATGGATCCCACTGCCACGCTGCTGCCCGCGGCGGGACGGATCGAGCCCTATCAATTGGGACCGGGGGCCGGTTCGGAAGACCCGACCCACGTTCGTCCAGAAGCGGCGATGGCTTCCGGGACATCGGTGTCACGCGCATGAGCATCACTCAACCACATTCGTGCTCGATTCCGATTGTCGGCCGAGTCGTCGGCAGCGCGGCCGCTGTGCTGACGACTTTGCGCGCGACCTTGCCGACGACCTTCCAGTTGGCGATCACGTTGTCGGTGCTGTGGCATCCTGCGAACGCGCGAGCCCAGGGACTCGACGTTTCGCGACTGCCGCCGATCGAAGAAATCCACGTCCCCGCCAACGACTTGCAACAGCATCTGACTCCTCAACACGTGGCGATGGATTTGGCCGAGTATCGTCGTCTGCTGAAGACTGCCATTCCCGAACCATCCACGGTTCGTGTCGACCGGACCGACTATTCCGCGAAATTCGTGGACGCGTCACTCCAGCTCGGTCGATTGACGGCGAGCGTCACGAATGATGCGGCGGTTCCGAGGCTGCTGCTGTTGGACCCTCTGAATCTGAACGTGTCCGTGTTGAATTGGGCACGCGATGGAGCAAAACGTCCAGCCATCTGGGGCACGACTCCTGCCGGGAAGATCGTGCTGCTGGTGGATCCGGGAACGCATCGACTCGACGGGATCTGGCGCTTCGACGGCACCAAATTGCCCGACCGCGTCGATTTCAGCTTGCAACTGATTCCCGCTGCGGTCTCGCGATTAACGATCGAAACCGCCGGTGAAGAGATCGTGAATTCGCTGTCCGGAGTTGCCACCAAAGGCGGCACGAACGGTGAAGGCTGGGCGGAATGGGTGGTTCCGATCGGCGGCCGTACCGAATGCCGACTTCAAGTCTCGAAAACGGAATCCGTGCGGCGCCTGCCGCCCACCGTGTTCATTGAATCGTCGCAGGCCTTTCGATTGTTGAAGGACGAAGCCCGCGTCAATGTCGGCTTCGTGGTGGACGCAGTCCACGCAGCGATTGATCAAGTCGACATCACCGTGCCCACGGATTGGGAAGTGCTGTCGCTGAAATACACGGGTGACTTTTCGCTGACTTGGTCGCGCGACGAGGACACGCCGACGTTGCTGCATGTGGACTTGCCGAATCGCGTGTTGGGTCGCAGTCGCGAGATCTTGCTACAAGCCGTGCGACCGTTGCCGCCACCCACCGTGTGGCGCAGTCCGCTCATCGGTATTCGAAGTTGCCGTCTGGTCGGTCCGCCGGCGACGCGGATCACGGCGACGTTGCTTCGTGGAACTTTGGACTTGTCGATTTCGAAGCCCTTGCAAGTGCAGTCACTCGTTCCGACCGGTTGCTTGCAGCGGCAAGTGGTGTTGAATTCCAAGGAAGCGGAATCGTTTTCGTTCGAACAATTGCTGGCCAACGGTCGACTGATGGCCGTTTTGGGTCCGCCGGATCCGCGACTTGAAGCGGGCGTTGTGAGTTCGTTGAAAGTCGATGAACACAATTGGACGTTGACTTCCCTCATCGAATGGAAAGCGGGGCAATCCGCCACGTACCGGATGCAGTGCCTCATTCAGAGCGGTTGGGAAGTCCTTGAAGTTCGCAACCAAGCGGCCGGAGAATCCGAAGTGCAGTGGTCGCTGTCTCCGATTCGCCGTCTTGCAAAACGCACGCTGACGATTGAGTTTCCGCGAGCGGTTTCGGCCAAGCATTCCGTCCGCTTACTCGTGGCATTGCGGAAGCGGCGACAGACGGGGATCAATGAATTCCAGTTGGAGATCCCGGTTTTCGATCTTGTGGACTGCCAACGGGTCGCCCGAACTCTGGCCGTCGATGGCGGCAGTCGTCGCCGACCTCGCGTGGAATCCCAGTCCTACGTGGCGGTCAGCCGTGCGGTGTTGGCCGAGTCGGTTTCGAATGATTTGAAGACGTTGGGCATCAATGACGACGTCGCCAAGATCTATGTTGCCGACCAATCGCTGTCACCGGCGGCCCGCATCTCCACCGTCGATCAAACGCAAGCAATTCAGGTGCAAGCCGTCACTACCGCGGAGATGGATCGCTCGGCGTTGATCGAGACGTGTCGACTCGACATCAAGCCGTCTCGCGCGGTGGATCGCATCATGCTGTTTCTCTCGACGAACGGACCGGCACCGATCTGGGAGATGGATGCGGAACCGATCACGATCTTGCCGCTGCGACAACTGCCGGATCGGCACGAAGAATGGGGACTGCCCGTCCCCGGCGAACTGTGGGAACTTCGTTTTTCTCAACCGATCTCGGTCCCATTCACCGTCCGCGCGACTCGCCGCCGCGCGGTGGGATCCATCGACTTCGCAACCGTGTGTTCCGTCGTCAACGCGGAGGCGTTTCAAGGGCGGATTGATTTGGGGGGGTTGGCGGACTCGCTGCTCGAAGCTTCACCGCTTGAAATGACGGCGATCTCATCGTCTGAACTACGCGGCAGATTGAAGCCCGAAGAGCTGGCAACGAGCCCCACGTTTGCCGACGGCACGCAATGGTCTTACGTGTCCACGGACAGCCGATTGAAGCTCGCGATTCAACCGGTCAAAGGATCGCGGGCACCGCCGACCGCGCGACTGCGACTGGAATCAGAATTGTTCGCGCAAGCCGCGCAGGAACAATTGCACGTCGCGACGTATGAACTCGACGAATCCTCGAGCCGGCATCCGTTCGAATTTCAACTGGCGGAACCGGCGCGGTTGATCGCGATCCGAGTGAACGGCAAGCCGGTGACCGCAGACCGTGGCGACCGCGGTTGGGTCTTGCCGCCCGTGATTCTGAAGCGTCGCGTCGATGCGGATGCTGATCGCGTGCAACGCACGATCAGCCTGCACTATGCCTGTCCGATCGCGAAAGATTGGTTGATCTCGAAACAGACGGTGATCGTCCCACAGACCACGCACACCGTGACGGGGATCCAATGGAGATTGACGCTGCCGTCCGCCGACGAACCGACCCGGATTCCAAGCGGGCTCACGCTCGGCGAACAACCGCGACAATTGTCTTGGACGCGCAGACTCTTCGGTCCACTCGGTCGCACCGCCGCAGAACTCGTGTTCGCACCGCACGAAGCGTCTTCGTGGATTGGACTCGTGACCAAGACGTCCGAGTCGCCGGTCGTATCGGGTCGGCCAACATCTTCGGGTTGGACCACTTGGACCCTGCGTGGATTCGATCTGCCGCGTGTTGTCGAACTCACCACATGGAATCGTCTGGACGCAATGCAGTTGGGTTGGGTGTCGCTGTTGGTGTGTCTGTGCATTGGGATCGCGTTGCGAATCAGCGGGTATTCGAAACGCGACCGCATCACTGCGGTGTGGCTTGCGGTTTCGCTCACGGCGGTGATCTTCGTTCCGGTGGCGTTCGCCGATGTTGCTGGTGGGTGTTTTACCGGCTCCTTGATTGCGGCGATGCTGCCCAGACGCTTGCTGCACAAACGCAGTCTGGACGAAGTCGCCTCCGATGGTTCATCGGTCCACAGTCCGAGCCAAGTCATTATCAAGATGTCCGCGACGATCGCGTTGCTGTCGGCACTGATCGTCATGAACGACGCGGCTTGCGCACAGGACGACGCGCGATTGCCGCTGCGGATCGTGTACGCCGGCGACGCGAATCCCGCCACCCGGATGCATCGCGTGATCATCCCTGATTCCGACCTGCCGATCGCGTACTTACCCAATCGACTGCTTGCCGAACTGCGAGCGTTGAATCAGGGCGACCTGGACGCGGACTACGTCATTTCCAACGCGGAATACGTTTGCGATGTGAATGGCCGGAACTCCGCGTCGGTGCTCGCCCGGTATCGCATTTCCGTGCTCAAGCCGAACACCACGACTCGCATCCACCTGCCGATCGAAGGCGCGGTGTTGCAGGGTCCGGACGCCTGCCAAGTCAACGGCCAGGCGTGCCCGGTCTTGCCGGCTGCGAACGCAACGGGCTTCGTGCTGGAATTCGAGTCGCCGAAACCCGCATCCAAACCCGCATCCAAACCGGCCACAACGGAGGCCGGTGAGCAGTCGGAACCAGCAGTGCCAGTCGCCGCGCCAAATATCGCCCGCACGCAAACGTCGCCGAACGACACGCTTGAGAATCGAGATCAACGAGATCAAGTCGTCACGTTGAACATCGAATTGCGACTGCGAACTCGCACGCACCCCATCGAAGCCGGTGGTTCCTGTCACATCAAGATTCCCGCGATTCCGTCACAAGTCGAGGCGATTGTGGATCGGAAGTATCGCAACGTGGGGATCACGGGAGCCGCGATTCAATCACAACAGACTGGAACTCGGCATCACATCACGGGACTGCTGCAACTCGGCGGTGTGCTGCACGTTGCTTGGTCGACCGAGCAAGCGGTGATTGATGAGCCCCCCAAAGTCGAGGCCGCAATCCACACCATCGTGGAAGTCCTACCCACGCGCATTCGCTATCACGTCTTCACTCGATATCGGGTGTTGTCGGGAAACGTGCGGTCACTCGAATGGCGAGTCCCGTCCGGCTTCATCTTGAGAGACATGCAGGCCGCGGAGCCCATGCAGGCGTTCCTGTTGCCGGACGTCAACCGACTCCGAGTCATCAGTGCATTCAACGCACCGATCAGCGGCGCGTTGACGGTTTACGCCAAGTTCGAACAGCCGTTTCGAAACTTAAAAGAACGGCTGCGAATGCCGCTGATCGAACCGGTCTTCCGTGAAATGGATGGGGTGCTGACTCGTAACCAAGTTGCGTTTGCCGCGTTGTCCGAATTCGAACTTGCGGTCAATGCGACACCGGTTGAAGTGTGGACGGGCATCGAGACGAAGACGTTTCGATCCGACGTTGCGGCAATAATCGGTTCGATGCCCATCGTGCCGCCGGTCGTACGGTTTGCGTTTCAGATCCATCGTGCCGGTCGAGTCGACTTGAGTCTCAAGCCTCGATCGGCCACGCGTCAGGTGTGGAAAAACCTCTCGGGCATCATCCACACGGACCGCATCGAGTGGCAGCTTGACGCGGAGATCCGCACATCAAAAAGCGGTGCGTTTCATCACTCACTGGAATTGGACCGACGGTTGATCATCCATTCGATCAGCGTGATCGAAGGCGGTGTCGACCGGCTTGTGCGATGGTCTCGAATTCCGCATCCCAGGGATTCACACCGCGATCTCGTCGTCCTCTTTCTGAGCGGACCCACCGACGCGGATCTTCAAAACCTCAAGCTGAACACGACTGTGCCGCACGGCAACCCGGACGTCGTGGCCTTCCCGTCGATCACGCTTCAAGACGCCGAGATCGTCGAATCCCGCGTGCAAACGTACCTGGCATCCGGAGACGAACCGACGGTTCCGCCGTGTCAAGCTCTGGAACGCCTCTCCGTGGAAGCCGAGTCCGACGACAACGCGCCCGGTCGGATCTTGGGTCGATTCAATTGGGATGAATCCAAGCCGTCTCCCGAGTTGCGATTCGACGAACTCGCAAAACTGCTGGTCGTGGATCGAGTGTTGATCATGCGGCCGAATCAGTCGGGTACCGCTCGGGAATCGATCCAAGTGCTGCGTTTCGAAAACACACCGGCCGATCGCATCATCGAACTGGTCATCCCCAACGCGAATCATGATGTCGTCGAAGTCAAACTGTTGAATTCCGTCGCGGCGGAATTGGTCCTCGAAGACGCGGCGGAGTCAATCCACGCCACGATTCAATGCAAGCAAGCCGCCAGGGAATTACTGGTTGCAATCCAGACGTCGCATACAAATGAAGGCGCGCTGGACATCGAAGACATTAAGTGCGATCGCGCCACCAACGGTCGGCATTTACTCGTCATCGAACCGTCGGTCGGAGTCGTGGATTCCGCGATGCAAACCAAGCGAGTGCGGATCGGCGAGATACCGACTTGGATCGCAAACCTGCCGATGAGTGACCGGATTTCGATCGAGTCCATCGCGTTCCGGCGCGACGCAACCGCCACAAGCTGGCGAATCATCCCCAACGCGACCGACCCGACGGACAGCATTCGCGTCACACTCGCGAAGCACGAAATCCGCTTGGCGTCGGATGGGAAGATGCTGGGCACCACGCGGTTTTTCATCAGTGGATCCGACAATCAATCCGTGCGACTGACTTGGCCCCCAACGCTGCTGATCAAGGGGATTCAACTCGACGGCCGGGCCGTTGCAGCAACTGGAATGCCCGATAACGGTGCTGAATCCGATCGCACAAGCCCTGTCGATTCGGATCGAACGCGGTCTCTCGAATTGCCCCTCACATCATCCAGCTCGCTCCACGAGTTACTGGTTTGGTGGTCGCACACGGACAAGTTACCGACGTATTACGGCGTGCAATCGTTTGAATGGCCCGCACTCGAAGACACGCACATTGAACGGTCGCTCGTGTTGTGTCTTGCAGAGTCCTCGGATTTCGTAACCGCTCGATCCGGCGCTCAAAAACTTGACAATGCCGCGTACTTGCAAACGCTGCACGAGTCGTTGCGGGAAAATCTTTCGCTCATCAACGCCAACCTGTCGCGAGATGCCGAACGTCACGAAAACCCTCGGCACGTGTTGCGCTCGGACGTGGCCATGTTCCGCAAGCTGCTGCACGGTGAAGCCCAAGCAAGCAGCATTTCGATCGAGCAGCGCGCCACCTACGAGTCTTTTGACAAGACTCTGGCCAAGGACTTCATCGACGCAAGCTCGGACGAAGCGGCTTCGTTTTCGTCATCGATCGGCGGCGATCAGCCACTGGTGGTCTTGGGCGAGTTGACCGGTCAGCCGGTCTCGGTGTGGATCCTCCGCGAACCGACCATTGCATGGCCGGCGGCCGGCATCGCGATGCTGCTGATGTTGACTTTGATCTGGCGGCTGATTCGCCTGAAGTCCGGCGACCGCTTGGCTCGGCATCCGTCCTTGGCGTGGTGCCTCTTGGGATTGCTGTGGTGGCAATGCCTCACGCCGAGTGGAATTGGACTCTTGTTGATCGTGCGTGGCGCCTGGTTGCTGGTGCGACCAATGGTGCTCAATTCTCCGCGAGTGGTTCTATCATCAGGACAACCATTCGCTGAAACCGCCGAGTTCCCGGCAAGACGCTAACTGCCGAGTAAAAACCACGATCTTCATAAGTCACGAAGCCCGATCCCGCCGACACTTCACTTCAATCTGGTCACGCTTTAGAATTATCCTCGCGATCGTTTGACTCGCCCGCATCCCACGAGAATGTGGCGATTCGGCGTTCCGTCAACTTCGTTCTTGATCGGTTACTTACAAGGATTTTCCATGAATTCCGTGACCCCCATTCGCGCCGGCGTCTCGGTTTCAAACTTTAGCATCAACAACTCACGCAGCCAGTTTGCGGGCGCGCAACGACGCACTCGCGTACGGTCGGTCGCGGGCCATGTAGACTCGAAGTTGGAGCGGAATGCCGAGTCGGTCCCACAAGACGAAGACAAACAAGCGGAAGAATTCAAGCGCTCGACTGACTCGCTGGCCTGATCCCGCCGAGTCGCAACGTCACTCGAGTCGAAACGTCACTTCTGAATCTCTCGCAGGAGCGTGGTGGCGTAGCAGCCTTTCGGCAGGACAAAGTCGAACCACAACCCAGTGTCGCCTGCCGAAACCGACAAGTCCGTAGGATGGATGATGAACGGTCGCCGAGTCCCCGGCAGCAGCCGACGGTATTCGGTGAACGCAGCGGGCGTGAGCCCCGAGGCGTCCAAGACTTGCTGTTCCAGTTGAGCGACTTCGTGTTCGGGCATCCGCATCTTCGGACCGAACATCGGCCCGGTTATGACAATCTCGCCGGTTTCCAATCGCGGTTGGTCGGTGGTCGGGTCGTCCGAAACAAAGAGCCCGCCGCTTTCGACGACTTGCATGACGTCCCCGTTTTGAACCGTCGCGAACGTTTGGTTCTCGATCCGCTTCGCCAGCGTTTGGTTGAACAGGTCCGATTGAACGGACGACAACGCCAACCGCAACAAGAAACGCCGCCGTCTTCGAGGTATCGCCGATGGACGTGTTTCGCCGCGGAGCAGTTTGTATCCCAGTTGTAAGGTCTCAAGATCGCGGCCGAATCGTTGGTCTCCATAGTAGTTCGGAAAACCGACTTGAGCGATTTCTTGCATCACGGCTTCGGCGCTGGCGATCTCGGTCGAGGTCGGCGGTCGCTCTTCGGTATTGCGGAGCAGAATGTGAAAGTGATTCGCCTTCAGATGCCCCGTGCGAAGTTTGTGCGGATGCCGAGTCACGCGTAGCACCGACACATCATCCGAATTGATCGCCTCGATTCGCGATTCCACCGAGCCCGGCACGGAAACAAATTGACGCGTGACGGCGCGGCGGTCCTTCAGGCCGGCCATCCCAATGTCGTCGCGATGCACGCCGAGTTGTCTCGCCAGATGATCCAAAAGTCGCTCGCCCGACAGGTCGCGTTTTTCAACCCACAAGAAGAGATGGTCTCCCGATCCGGACGGTTCGTAGGCCGGGATTTCCTCGACCACGAAGTCTTCGACGTCGGTCTTGATCCGACCGTGAATGCCTGGTGAAGTTGTTAAACACGGGCATGCGAATTTCGTGGGCTGTGTGTCAATCGATTCTTGCGGAGTCAATTCTCGGACCTGACAAAGAGAGGCGTTGGGTGGCGTGTGCCGAGTATTCTATCGCATCGAACCTCGATCAGCGCGAAGGACTTCGTTCACCACCACCACACCTTGCAGGTCGACGGAAAGCCGACCTTCAATCTGCCGGATTTCAAGTGACAACGATGAAGAAAACCTTCCCTCCGCTTGCCACGCACGATTTCAATTCCGGCGACCTTGACGCCGCATTGTTATTCTTGAAGCGGACTCGCAGCGAACTGCGGACGCTCCGCCGAGTCCGCGTCTGGCGTGACCGCACGCAGGTGATCGACGTCAACAACGATTGCTTCGAAATCACCGGCCAGGGCTACACATCGTCCGAGATCATGAATTTGCTGGACGCCATCGACGCGGTCTACAAGCCGGAACAAATCCATGACGAGATCGAAACAGACTTCAAGGAATTCATGACCGGTCGCCGCTACCCGTGGGCTCAAGACCGAGTCATGTAGATTCGTCGAACAACGAATTTCTGCAAGTTCTTCAACACGCGTCCCAATGCGGCACCCACTTTCAAGTCGATGAGTCACGCGACTCGTATCGCGTCGAACGCCGCCAAATCTGAAATACGCAAGCCAGACCCCGTCCCGAGGCGCCGATGGGTCGAGACACCGACGATCGATGGCTACCCTGTTCGAATCACCGACATTCTCGCCAAGGAATTCGAACATGCTGCGTTCCCACTTCATCTGCCGTTGCCTGCTCGGAGTCTTGTTGCTCTCCGGATTTGTTGAGCCGTCGCTTGCGCAGACGAAGAAAGCTCCTGGAGAAAAGCCGCTCGCCGACGTCATGCAGCGGTTGAAGCCACTGGAGCCCCAGGACGCGTTGAAGTCGTTCGCGATCCAGCACGGGTTCACGCTGGAGCTCGTGGCCCACGAGCCGCTGGTGTCGGACCCGGTCGATGCGTGCTTTGACGAGCGGGGCCGCATGTTTGTCGCCGAAATGCACGGCTATCCCTACTCCTTCGAAAAACGGCCGCAACAACCCGAAGGCGGCGGCAAGAAAGACGTGGGGATCGTGCGGATGCTCGAAGACACGGACGGAGACGGCCGCATGGATCGCAGTACGGTCTTCGCAGACAAGATCAGTTGGCCAACCTCCGTGTGCTGTTACAACGGCGGCGTCTTCGTGATGGCTCCGGGTTTCCTGTACTACTTCAAGGACACCGACGGCGATCGCCAGGCCGATGTGCGAGAAGTCGTGCTGTCGGGATTCAGTCGGCACAACGTTCAGGGTTTAACCAACGGGCTGCGGTGGGGACTGGACAACAAGATCTATTTCGCGGGCGGACGCAACGGAGCCGACGTCACGCATCGCGGCAAGAAACTATTCTCGCTCGGCAGTCGAGACATCCGCTTCGATCCCAAGACCGAATTGTTTGAGCCAATCTCGGGCGGTTTGCAGTTCGGTCACACCTTCGACGATTGGGGCAATCGGTTTGTGTGTTCGAACAGCAACCACATCCTGCATGTGGTGTGGCCCGGCTGGTACTTGCAACGCAGCAAGTTCATCAGCCCACCGAGCACCGTGCGGAGCATCGCGAAAGAAGGCGGTGCGGCACCGGTGTTTCGACGCAGCCCGGCGGAACCCTGGCGACTGGTCCGCACGGCTCGTCGCGCTGCCGATCCCAATTTCGCCAAGCGTCTGCCGCGAAGTGAATTGGTTCCGACCGGATTCTTTACGTCGTCGACTGGCATCACGGTCTACCGAGGCGACGCGTATCCCGCAGCGTTTCGTGGCAACGTGTTCATCGGCGACGTGGG
>JAQBZS010001162.1 GCA_027622115.1 Planctomycetota bacterium
GGCGAAAGTCGTCCTTTGTTCTAACGCTTTGACCCGCGAGCATTGAACTTTGAACCACCCGACCCCTTCTCCCTCTCGGTGAATGCAAGTCCGGAAAGCCGTGCAAGAGCCTTCTGTAGAGTACTGACCACGGAACCCAAGTCCAACGTCGCTCGTCGAACTTGCCACGAGCCGCTTCATGGAACATACTCTTCGCCCTCAATCGACTGGGTGCGCTCGGTCGACAAACTTCAAACGCAACCTCATTCATCAAAAAGGGATAGATCAATGGCCCATAAGAAGGGACAGGGTTCCAGTCGCAACGGTCGAGATTCAAAGGCGCAACGTCGCGGCATGAAAAAATTCGGCGGCGAAAGCGTGATTCCCGGCAACATTCTGGCTCGGCAATGCGGCACGAAGTGGCACGCTGGTCGCAACGTCGGTCAGGGAACCGATTACACGTTGTATTCCTTGATCGCCGGCACCGTGTATTTCGATCGCAAGGGACGCCGGATGAACGTCGCACCAATCGAAGTCGCAGCCGAATAGCGCGGATACCAATCGTCGCAGCAAGAACACCCCGAAGTTCCGGCGGAACATCAAATGTTTCGCCAGTTGGCTTCGGGGTTTTGCATTGTCGGGCAGACGATTTGGAGGCAGCGACGGCGAGTTCGATGAACGCCGTGCTCCGCCGATCTGCATCAGAACTCGACTTCCACGGCTTCTCGTGGCTCAAGTTCCTTCGTATTGCGTTCCAACGCCAGCACGATCGTGCGAGTCTCACCGTTTGCCGTGGCAAAAATGGGAAGCACTTGGCGGCCATTTTCCAACGGCAACCGAATTTCGAACGAGCCGTCCGGATGAAGCGGGATCCGCTCGTCAGCGATATCGATCAACGCGTCCGGTTCGCCTTTTCCGTAGACGGTGATCTCCGCAGCAATCTGCAGCCGAGTCCGCGGCGCTTTGGGATCCATGTTCAATTCGTCGAAATCATCCGCTGGTTCATCGTCCCAATCTTGCGAACTTGCCAAACCACTGGACGGCGCCAAAGGATGGGACAGCGAGCGGTTTGCAGTGGACTGCCGCTTTTTCAGACCACTCATGTCCAGCGGCAAATCGAATTTGGGTGACCGAACGAGCGCGAAAAAACGCCCGGTCGCGGTGAGGTAACCCAACTCCAAGCGGTATGTTCGCCCCGAGTCCTTCACGTTGAGGTACCAACGATCGGCACCCGGCTCGACCGGAATTTCGGACACCACCACTGCATTGGGCATTCCGCTTTCGGAACTGGTGATATCCAACACTCGGATCACGGGAGATGCCCGATGCCATTCGGCCCCCAATGCCGATTCGGCACGTGCCACGGTTGACTGGGTGATTGACCACTCAGCGCGAATCCAAGTCGGCTCGACAGCTTCCGCCAGCAATGAATCGCTCTCGGATGACACTTGGTTCGCATTCGATCCCGTCGCCAAACTGCGAGACGACGAACGAGTTGATAACGGTTTGCCGTTTGACTTGCCGTTCGAGATGCTGGGCGCGCTGTGTTGTCGACGTGTTTCGCGCGCCGTATCCGAAGTCTGCTCGCCTCCGTTTTGAGATGCGTTGAGAGTCAGCAGCGCATCAATCAGCTCATCTTTCTTCATCCCATGCCAGCCGGACAGCCGACGCTGCTTGGCCATGTCGGCCAATTCTTTACGAGTGTGCGTACCGAGGGATTCACGAGTCATTTCAAAGGCTCCGGCGGAGTTGAGCAATGTCTTTTGCCCGAACCTCCGACGTAACGGCTGCTCGAACAAAACCACCGGCATCCGGCCGGATTATCGCCTCCATGCAGCGTGCGAATCGAGGTTGAGTCTTGCGATTGAGGTGTCCATGTCAAAACCGAGTGGGGCTCGACATCGGGACGTAGAAAGTGACGATGCAATCGCAGCCGAGCGACTCCATCAAAAGGTGAGCGTGAGATGAGTTATCGAATGTGCCGCGAACGCGGACTTTAATCGTTCTCTCGGTTCTACCAATCAAGTTGGGTAAGTTCAATTCGACGTTGTCGATGAACTGTCTCGTGAATACCGTCTCAGAATGTAAATGATCGACCGCAAGATTTTTCCTGAATCAAGGCCACGTTTTCACCACGGACATCCACTCCAAGTCTGGATTGCCCAAGAACACATTCGAAAGAGCCAAGTCGTTTGATGTTCCCGACACTCCTAACCGTGTTGAGCGCGATGGCCGTTTTCGGCGTGGGTCTCTGGCTGTCGGCATTTTTCAGCGGCTCGGAGACGGGGTTCTATCGAGCCAGCCCTCTGCGTTTGAACATTGACGCGCACGCGGGCGACCCCATTGCAATTCAACTTCAGTGGTTTTCCCGCAACCCCGCCCACTTCGTCGCCACGACGCTGGTCGGGAACAACGTGGCCAACTATTTGACGACATTGGCAATCGGGATGGTTGCGTTTGCCATTTTCCCGGGGTCCGGCGGTTCGACCGAAATCCTGGTGACCATCGCGCTTTCGCCTGTGGTTTTTATCTTTGGAGAATTGATCCCCAAAAACTTGTATTACCGCGCCCCGCTCACGCTCTTGCGTCGCCGCACCGCGATGTTCGTTGTGTTCTATCGCAT
>JAQBZS010001163.1 GCA_027622115.1 Planctomycetota bacterium
GTGCACGTTCAGGTGTAAATTGATTTTGTTCCTTGGTAGTTCAATGCTCGCGGCCTAAAGCGTTAGAGCAATGAAGACGTCAAGCCGCGAGCATTGAACTTTGAACCACCCGACCCCAGCCTCCTCTGCCCCTTGAATCCACGCTTCAAGATCGTAGGACAATGCTCGATTCCTCAACCCAAGAATTCACTCGCAGCAAGCTCAAGCTGCGCGACGACTTGATCTTCACCGCGCAGCGAAATGGCGGCGACGCGCTGTGCCATATTGAAGACCCGCCGCGGGGTAAGTTTTTTCGCATCGGGTTTGCCGAGTACACGTTTCTGTCGTTGTTGGATGGAAAGACCAGCGTCGCGCAGGCTCTCACGCTAACGGCTCGTGCGCTGGGTCCGAACGCATTCACCGAACGAGAATCCACGTCGATTTGCCGCTGGTTGTTGGAGAACAAACTGGTCGACTCCGCCGCTGGACCGATCCACCAGCCGACGGCTCAGAGTAACTTGACACAACGATTGAATCCGTTCTGGTCGAAGATTCCTTTGTGCCGACCGGATCGCGTGTTGGATTGGTCGAAGCTGTTCATCGGTTGGACGCAGTCGGCCGCGATGGGATTGATCGCGATCCCGCTGATTGTCGCGGGTATCGTGACCGTCGCGGGCGAATGGGATCGATTTCAGTCAAGCTCAACCGACGTGTTCTCGCCCGGGAACTGGCTGTGGATGGGCCTGGCGTGGTTGATGTTGAAGCTGATCCACGAGGTATCGCACGCAATCGCCTGCAAGCGGCACGGTGGCGAAGTTCGCGAGATGGGCGTGATCTTCATCCTGTTCGCGCCGCTGGCTTATGTGGACGTGACGTCGTGCTGGCGGTTTCGCGCGCGCTGGCAACGAATCCACACGGCGGCGGCTGGGATGATGAGCGAACTGGTGCTGGCGTCCGTCGCCGCGCTGCTGTGGGCTCGCACGGACTCGGTCGTCCTCGGCCGATTTCTGCACGACGTCATGCTCATGGCCAGCCTGACCACGCTGCTGTTCAACGCCAACCCGCTCATGCGATTCGACGGGTACTACATTTTGTCGGACTTGCTCGATCTGCCGAACCTGTATGGCACATCATCGGCTTACGTGCGCAACCTTACCGCTCGAGTATTTCTCGGTCGACAGGCACCGCCATTGCGAGAATGCGGGGTCAAGGCCCTGTTCGTGAAATGCTACGGCGTCGCGGCGTTGGTGTGGCGAGTCGTCATCTGCGTTTCGCTGACGATGGGTGCGTCCGTCATGTTTCACGGTGCGGGGATTGCGCTCGCGGCGCTGGGGATCGTGTTGTGGCTCGGTGGACCGCTCGTCGGCTGTGTCACATCCATTCGCCGGGAAGTTCGCACGCGACCGCATGTGCTCTCGCGATTGATCGGCTCAACGACGGCAGTGAGTCTCGCATGCGTCGCCGTGCTGATGTACGTGCCTTGGCCCGGCGGCCACACCGTGCCCGGCATCGTGGAATTCGACCCGCTGGAAGTTGTGCGGACCGACACGTCGGGGTTTGTCCGGCGAGTCCACGTGTCGGACGGAGAATTGGTGATGGCCGGCACACTGTTGGTCGAATTGGAAAACCAAGACCTTGAAGCCGAAGTCCGAGACCTCGAATTATCGCTCGAACAATCGCGGGCTCGGCACCGAGTCCACATGCGGAAGCAGGAGATCGCGTCCGCCCAGATCGAGGAGTCGCTGGCGGAATCCATCAACCAGCGACTGGCGGACAAACGGGCAGAACTGGCTGGTTTGAGCATCCGGGCTCCGGTTTCCGGTCGCGTGATGTCTCGGCACCTGGAGACGCTGGTCGACACGTACTTAAAGGCGGGCAGCGAGCTGGCTTCGATTGGAAACGACCGCAACGTCGTGTTCCGCATGGCAGTCCATCAAAACACGTTTGATGTGGTCAACGCGGCGATTGGGTCGGGCGTCTCGATCCGTTTGCAGAGTGGCGACGTCCTCGAAGGCACGGTACGAGAAGTGGTTCCTCGGGCGAGTCACCAGCCGACTCATCCCGCCCTGTGCGCACCGAACTGCGGACCGCTGGCCGTTACAGTGGATGCCGGCGACGACGGCTCGAATTCGGAATTGCGTCTGACGACCCCACACTTCAGCGGTCGAGTGGCGATCGACTCGGCCGATGCCAACTTGCATCCGGGTCAGTTGGGGATGGTTGCGGTTCACTCCAGCCATGAGTCACTGGCCGGCGGTGTCTACAACCGGCTGTATCACTGGTTCCACGCGTTTCACGCGGCGGCTCGACGTTCGATTCATTAAGTCGAGCAGTGAATGAATTCCCCGATTTCATGATTGCGATGCAACTCAGCGCTGCCGAAACCGTCGGGCGATTTCCTCGGAAACCACTTTGCATCCGTGTTGATTGAGATGCGTGTCCCACAGAGTGTTGTAGGTGAGGACGCCCTGCCGTGCTTCATGCATCAACATGGCGATTCCTTTGACTCAAGTTTTATCGGCCCGAATGACCCGGACGCATAAACCAATACTAAGAACGCGTGCAAGAACTACTTCCTAAGTCTTGGGTGGATGGTGTAGCTCCAGTTTGGGCAGTCTT
>JAQBZS010001164.1 GCA_027622115.1 Planctomycetota bacterium
CTTCAGCTCGCTCTCCCGCTGGTCTCGTAGGTCGAACTGTTGTGTCTCGGTGTCGGTCTTGAATTGGGGAAAAGCGTCCCACACGTCAGCAAGTGCGTCGACAGGGTGCTCCAACACGTCTCGCCAAAACGCCCGCAATGCTTCACCCGTTGCGACTTCGCACTCCATGTCGATTTCGCGACGGAAGAACGCCAGAACCTGATTGCGAGACTCGCCCGAGTGACCGCCGATCTGGCTGAGCGCGACGCTGACTTCGGACTTGCGACCAAACAACTCGACCTCGACGGTTGCGGATTGTCCGTCGGCATTAACGAACGTGGCATCGAAGCCGGAGTACGTGCCACTGCTGATCGTGACGGGCTGCCCCACTTTCAACAACGCAGTGCCGACCAGAGGTGCGAACGGGTCTGCGTCGTAGTCGTCGGCATTGAAACCGGCCGCCTCAAACAATGCGGGCAGACTCCAGATCTCGACGCTGCCCCACATTCCCGTCGCAAGCCAGTGTCCATCGGCGGTGGTAGCCATGCACTGGATCGATTCGTCGAGGTCCAGCGTGAGGAAGGCGGCAAACTGACGCAGCGTTCCATCTACATCGATCCCGACCACATCACCCAGGCTTCTCTTTCTCTTCAGGCTCCTTCAGATAAGTGGTGGTGTTCTACCGAGACGCCCAGGGACAGGACATAGTCTGGCTTGCGCGGCTCATCGCGGCCTGCGGAGATCGGCGGCGACAGATCGGCGGCGACGGGGCCGTGCCCTGGCACGCCGAATTGAGTACTTCCGCGCGTGGCTGCGTCGAAACTTCTTCCAGAACAATTCTTGGTCCGCGACATCCCACTCGGCGTTGTCCCAATCTTCCCAATCTTCGGCCTTTTGGTTCATTCAAGCTTGCTCCTCCGCAACAATCTCAACGCGGCAACAGCAACAACACACCAACCGGCGCTGCGTTTGAGGATAATCAATGGGCGGAACATCACACTGGATCGAAGTTGAGCCCATCCCGGAAGTGAAGCAGAAGAAGCTCGGGCCGCGAGTCTTCAATCGCATCTGGGCGCGAATCCGCAAGTATGTCTACAACGTCGTCGGCGGAAGGAGCAGCCTGTACGAGCAGGTCATGACGGAGTATTTCGACTGCATCACCGACGACAGCGGCATCGAAGACCAGACGATCCAATTCACGTTCACAGGTGCGGCCGGGCTGTGCGAAATGTCAGCGGCCGTGAGTGCCCATTTCGTGGCACTGGCGATCGCGCACGAGTCGTTCGCGATCGCGGAGATCCTCGAGTCTGTCGGCTACCGGATGACTTCGCCGCCTCAACCCCTGAGTGAACTCGTTCGGCGGAGATCTGCCGAATGGATCATTGTCCTCGACGGTGTGCCCTATTGCGTCGGGCACGATGCGGATGATGACTCGCTCTACATCTGGAGCGACGACGGTGTCGAAGGCGCTGTCGAGTTTGACGGACTTTCGAAGACGCACCAGCAGAAGGTGCGGTTGCTTCAGCAGCACGAGTACTGTCTGTGCAAGATTTGCTGGCGTGAACGAGCACACCTCGAACCGCCGCTGCCCCACATGCAGTTGAGCCGCGCGATTCGTCTCAACGATGAGTCGGCCCTTCACAAAGCCATCAAGGCAGGCGCAGTGCTCGACATGCCCGAGCAGTCCCTGACCGGCGGCACGGCCCTGCTGAGTGCCATCGGATATGGCCGACCCGACTTCGTGCGAATCCTGCTGGAATCCGGAGCGGATCCCAACGCCACGGACAACAACGACAACTCGCCGCTGATGGGAGCGGCCGGCAACAACTGGTACAGCGATCACAAGTGCGAGATATCGGGATACCTCGACATGATTGACGCGGGTGCCAACGTGCATCATGTCAGCACAACGGGCAAGACCGCCTTGCATGCGGCCATCGGGAGCTTCGGAGTGGAGCATCCGGAACTCGTTGAACGTGTGCTTGATCACGGAGCCGATCTTCACTGGCGAGACCCCGCCGATCGCACGCCGCTGCATTACGCGATCGCCGGGCAGCCCCGTGGGACGGAAATCTTGATCCGCCGGGGAGCAGAGATCGACGCTCGCGATGCAAGCGGATTGACCCCGCTGATGATTGCCGTCAACCACAAGACTGTGAACCTGGGTCTTCATGAGCCCCACAAAAAGCAGCTCGACATTATTGGGCAATTGCAGGCGGCCAACGCTAATGTCAACGCCGCCTCGCCCGACGGGTCGACGCCACTGATGATCGCGTGCGCGGGGCTTCGGTCGGAATACGTTCGGCTGCTCGTCGACGCGAATGCAGATGTCAGTCTTCGAAACGGCGAGGGCCAGACCGCCGAAGACATCGCTCGTGAAGTGGAGCTCTATCGCGACTTCCCCGAGAGCCGCGCCGCGATTATCGAGATGTTGCAAGCGGGCTCGTAGTCGAAGCGTCTCGCACTCATGTAACACGCTTGCACTACTGAAAAGAACAGGACAGGCAAAATGAAAAGACGACGGCCTGTCGGCCCCACTCCAGTGGAAAACGTTTTCTTCCCTCATCGGCCTGGGACCACGCCGACGCGGCCGTCAGCAGTTGTGGCCGCTCAGAT
>JAQBZS010001165.1 GCA_027622115.1 Planctomycetota bacterium
TTGCGCAGGTTTTGTTCCGGAGTGGCCAGCGGCGGAGCCGCGAAAGCATAAAGCCTCGGGCGCAAGCCCGAGGTCAGCGTATTGTTTTAATCATGTCAGCCGCGGAGCGGCGACAGCGGACGAAGGGCACGGCGTGTGGGCGTCCGCTGTCGCTGCTCCGCAGCTTGAGACAATGCTTGCCAACACTTTCCTCGGGCTTGCGCCCGAGGCTATCTGCTGTCGCGGCTCCGCCGCTGGAAAACCAAGGCATCCGGTCGATTTCCGCACGGAGTACAGAGCCACTGTGGCACGCCATTCCGTGGCGTCTGCCCACCACGCAAACCAACATCGAGTGCAAAACCATGCCGAGAATCGATTGGGTGGCCGATGCCGACGCGACGGGCGACGTCGCCGAGATTTACGACGCTTGGCGAATGATCAATCCAGGACGTGAACGCGTCCCCGAAATCCTGAAGTGTTTCAGCGCTCGACCGGATTTCTTGCGGCAGGTCATCGATATGTCGAACGGCGTGCATTTTCAGGATGGTCATTTGACGTACCGCACCAAGGAAATGATCGCCACGTATGTGTCCGGCCTGAATCGCTGCAACTACTGACTGACGTCGCACGGTGTGTTCCTGCAGTTGCAGGGCGAAGACGCTGAAGTGGTGGACGCGTTGAAGCGCGGCGACCTGGACGGCGCCAAGGTCGACGCCGCTCATTGCGAATTGCTGTTGTTCAGCCGTGTGTTGACGGAATCGCCGGCTGCCACCACGGACAACGACACTCAGCGGTTACGGGATGTCGGTTGGAACGACTCGCAGATTGCCGAGGCCGTGTACGTCGTGGCGCTGTTCGCATTCTTCAATCGAGTCGCCGATGCGTTCGGCATCCAAGCCGAAGACTTCGGTCCGAACGGTCCTCGACCCAAGCGTGGTGAATCGTGATCCAAAAGCTTGGCAAGAACGGACGACCAACGCTGGGAATTCGAAATTCCCCGAGTCGAATGATTACGTCGCTGTTGATCGTCTGCGTATTGCTTGCCGGCTGTGATGCCTCGAATCCGCAGCCCTCAAAGTCCGACCCGTCAAATGGCCCTCCCACCGTTTATGTCGTGAACTTCCCGCTGTTCGACTTTGCGAAACGCATCGGCGGCGAAGATGTCCTGGTGCGGTTTCCAGTTCCCGCAGATCAAGATCCCGCTTTCTGGAAACCCAGCGAATCCGACATCCGCGCCATTCAAGCCGCGGACCTCGTGATTACCAATGGGGCCGGCTATGCCGATTGGTTGCGTTGGGTGACTCTCGCCGAATCCCGAGTCGTAGATTCGACTCGAACGATTCGCGACCAATACGTCCCAGTGCGCGACGGCATCGTGCATCGGCACGGACCGATCGGCGAACACGCTCACGAAGGCATCGCCACCCACACCTGGCTGAATCCTCGGCATGCCATCGCACAGGCTGCCGCGATTCAGGCGGCGCTCGGCAAACTCGTTCCGAACAAGGCGACCGAATTCGAACGGCGGTTCTTCACATTGAAGCGTGAATTGCAGCAACTCGATGAGAGGCTCGCGGAAATTAATCAGGCTCATGACGGTGGGACAATGCTGGCTTCGCATCCCGTGTACGACTACCTGGCGGATCGCTGTGACTGGGATTTGCGATCAGTGCATTGGGAACCGCACCAAGTGCCGAGCGAGAGCGAATGGGACAAACTGAATACGCTCGTGCAAGAACACAAACCGCGTTGGATGTTGTGGGAACAGACTCCGCACGAACAGACGGCGAGTCGCTTGCAAGCCATGGGCATCACAGTGGTGGTCTTCGACCCGTGCGGCAACGCGGACCATTCAGCGAGCTACGTGAAATTGATGTTGTCCAACCTGGAACGTCTCGGAAGGATGAATTGATGAATCATTTTCATCCTTCATCCTTCCGCCCTCATCCTTGATTGATCGACTGGCCTTTTGCCAATGATGGCCGTACATTGGCGGGCCTTCACGGCCCTCAAACTGGAACGGCGAGACGGAGATTCGCATGTCGAAAATGCTGAACATCGTGCCGGATAAATGTACGGGATGCATGCAATGTGAATTGGCGTGCTCTTGGGTCCAGACCGGGACGTTTCAGCCGTCTCAGAGCCTCATTCGCGTCAACGTGTTTGACGAAGAGGCCAGCTACGCTCCGTACACGTGCCTGCAATGTGACGAAGCGTGGTGCATGAATGCGTGCCCCACCAACGCCATCGCAATTGATGCCACCGGGGCCAAGATCGTTCTAGAAGACCTGTGCATCGGCTGTCATCTCTGCACGATTGCCTGCCCGTTCGGCACGGTGTTCACTCTGCCTCAAAACGACAAGGCGTCTAAATGCAACCTGTGCGGCGGCGAACCCGCCTGTGCGACGGCGTGCCCGACGGCTGCGATCGAATTCACAGACTTGGATGTCTCGGGCGACTGGTTGGCACCGTGGGCGGACGAAGTGAATTCCAGATACCTGGAAGCCGCGGTCGAGAACTGATTCGGCAAATTGCGGTTCTTCCGTTTCTGGGTGTGAATGCCGAGGTTTGTTGTAGGACGGGCACTCCACTCCTGCCCGCGGACCTGTGAC
>JAQBZS010001166.1 GCA_027622115.1 Planctomycetota bacterium
TCGCCGAGGTCTGCAACATTTGCGTCACCGCCATCACGACGTCAGCGTGTTGCAGATCGTGGACCCGGCCGAACAAGACTTCGCGTTTGACGAGCCCACGATGTTCAAGGGGCTGGAAGGTATGCCTGACCACCTCACCGAGCCCAAGACGCTGCGAAAAGCGTATCAGCAAGAATTCGAAGCGTTCCTCACCGATGTCCGCCGCACCTGCCGCAATCTGGCCATCGACCATGTGTTGATGCGGACCGACCAACCGCTCGACGTCGCGCTTTCGTCGTTTCTGACGTCGCGGATGCGAGTCAAGCGCTGACTTCGAGTGGTGAATTTGAGTTGGCTGCACGTTATTTTCCGAGCGTCCGTGGATGACCTTCCGCCAATGAACGACGCGAATTCTCGAATCTCCGCATGATCGTCACCGCTCAAGGAATCAAATCAACCGATCGGTGCGTCGTGGAAATCGACGCCGGGACGGCCGCCACGATTGGACGAACGGATGATTGCCAAATCCCCGTGCCGTGGGATGCCTTCATTTCGAAGCACCACGCCAAGGCCAAGGCGACCGCCGACACCATTGAGTTGCGGTGTCTCGAAACGGCTCGCAACACCGCGTACTTCGCCGGTAAGTCCGTGCAACATTGTGTTGTCCACGCGGGCGAGCACTTCATCATTGGCGAAACCACGTTTCGCGTCACGGCCGACGAAACGCCGCTGCGGTCGCCGGATTCTCCGTTTGAAGAAGTCGTGTTCAACCACCAGCAACTCCAACAAGTGCGGTTTCGAGATGCCGATCGCCGCTTGGAAGTGCTCACGCATCTGCCGGAGGTCATTCGGGATTCGCGGGTCGATGCGGAGTTGTATATCCGCTTGGTCAATCTAATCCTGGCAGGCGTGACACACGCCGAAGCCACCGCGGTCGTGCGATTGTCGTCGGAAGGCGAGGTCGACGTGCTGCACTGGGACCGCCGTCGCGAAACCGCAGGTCGTTTTCGACCGAGTGCTCGACTGGTGCGGGATGTGTTCAAGAAACAGCAAAGCGTGTTGCACGTGTGGGAGGCGGTCGACGAGTCCGAACACGATTACACCAAAGTCGCCGAATTCGATTGGGCCTTTTGTTCGCCGGTCGTCATGCCGGAAGCCTCGTGGGGTCTGTATGTCGCCGGTCGATCCGGACCGACCGAACTTTCAGCCGGCGATCTGCCGTTGCAGGCGGATGTGAAGTTCGTGGAATTCGTGGCGGAGATCGTGCGAGCCGTGCAGCGGACCAGTCATTTGGAACGTCAGACGGCCAGCCTTCGCCAATTCCTGCCCCCGACCATTCTCGCGTCGCTCGACGACGCCGGTGGCGATCACCCCACGATCAACATGGAGTTGCTGGAACCTCGCGAATGCACGGTCACGGTGTTGTTCTGCGACTTACGAGGTTTCAGTCAGCGCGCCGAAGAGTGGGCCGACAATCTGCGCGGCTTGTTGGATCGCGTTAGCCAGGCGCTGGACTTGATGTCGGAGCAGATTCTGCTTCATCGCGGAGTCACCGGCGATTTCTTGGGCGACGCCGCGTTGGGTTTTTGGGGTTGGCCGTTCGAGAGCGAGGAATCCACGCTGGACGCATGCCGCGCGGCATTGGGCATTCGCAAGGCGTTCGCGGATCGGCGAGGCCGCAAGGATCACCCACTGGCGGACTTCGAAATGGGGATCGGGATCGCTCGAGGCACCGCGGTTGCCGGAAAGATCGGCACCAGCGGCAAGATGACGGTGACGGTGTTCGGCCCGCCGGTGAATCTCGCGAGCCGCTTGGAGAGCGCCACCAAACAATTGCGCGTCCCGATTCTGCTGGACAGCGAAACGGCCCGCATCGTCCAAGAACGAATGCCGCGCGAGGAGGGTCGCATTCGAAAGTTGGCCCAGGTGGTGCCCTACGGCATGGAATTACCGGTAATCGTCAGCGAACTCGTTCCCCCGGCGAGCGACTTCGCGGAGTTAAGTGACCGGCACATCCAAGAGTACGAACGCGGAGTCGAGCACTTCATCGCCGGTCGGTGGGAAGAGGCTCACCAATGCTTGCACAAGATGCCGGCGAGCGATCGGGCGCAAGATTTTTTGTCGATGCTGATCGCCCAACACAATCGCCGCGCCCCCGCCAATTGGGACGGCGTGGTTCGGTTGTCCAATAAGTGACTCAAGGTGAACCAGGATTGATGGCTGTGAGGGGCGCGGAAGGATTCCTCAACACCGGCGGGCGGATAGCGATGGGCGATCTGTGTTCGTAGAATGAGCTTTGGCCCGTTTGCAAGGCAAATCGCAAACGCAAACCTTCGACCGTAACTTGGAACCGTTGTCCCGAGCGGTCACGGACAATGGTCCCGTGCTTCGGGGAGGTTTCAAATTGCGAGTTGCCTAACTTGAATTGGAACCGCTGAAGACATTGCAACACGGTGCGACGGGACGCACCAAGGAACGTAGACCAATGCAAAAAAGACAGGACGGGTGGAGTGTCGTTCTTGCGGGGTTCTGGAATCGCATGATTTTCACTCCCGAATGGATGGGAGTTCGGCTCTTTGGCGAAAACACGCAGATCGAAACCGTTGTAT
>JAQBZS010001167.1 GCA_027622115.1 Planctomycetota bacterium
TCGATCATTCAAGTGGACGCCGCGCTCAATCCCGGCAACTCGGGCGGACCGTTGTTAAATTCACGAGGCCAGTTGATTGGGGTCAACACCGCCATCGCCAGCGAAACAAAGCAAAGCGCCGGTGTCGGTTTTGCCATCCCGGTGAATCTCGTCAAGCGGATCGCTCAACAGTTGATTCTGCATGGTCGCGTCATCCGACCGGAGATCGGGATTCAAAAGGTCTACGAAACGGAAAACGGTCTGCGCATTGCTCGACTCACTCCGGAAGGCCCGGCAGCCCGAGCCGGCTTGCGAGGACCACGCGTCATTCGTCAACGGCGAGGACCGTTCGTGGTCGAGCGGGTGGACCGGACCGCGGCGGATTTGATCGTGGCCATCGACGGCCAGAAGGTGCAAACCACCGACGAGTTTTTGCGACGTGTGTGGGACAAGAAACCGGGAGACCGCGTTGTCTTGAAGATCATCCGCGAAGGACGTCTCTTGGAAGTCATCGTGGAATTGGCTGGCGGCGATTGATGTGATTGGGTTGAAGAATCAGTCATTAGTTCACGATAGACCTCAAAGATCGCACTCTGATTGGCGTAGCACTCGTCCTTGCGGGACGCGGTTGGCCAAACTCACGTCACGGAAGCTTGGGCGGCAATGGCGTCGAGCCGTCTTTTTTGTCGACCGGATAGAGCGCGCCGTGTTTCTCAAGGCCGGTGATCAGACCTTGAACCATGCCGCGCAGCTTGTCCGGCTTCGACCCGGCGAGATTCGATGACTCGAAGGGATCCTCCGCAAGATCGTAAAGCTGGTAGTGAGCCCCTTCGGATGCCGGCGACGGGAAGTAGTGGTAGATCACTTTCCAATTCCCATTCCGGTAACTGGTGAAGTAATCGCTCCGATGCGGCGAGTGCGGATAATGCATGAGGAACGACTCCTCGCGTTTTTCGTCTCGCTCGCCGGTCAGCAAAGTGTTCAATTCCCGACCGTCGACCACGTGACTTGGCGGCGACTGAATTCCAACGACGCTGAGGATCGTGGGAAACAAATCCGTCACCGACGCGACTTGTTGCTGGATCGCCCCCGCAGCGATGGGCAATCGCAATTGATGCGCGTGATTCGTGCTCGCCTTGGCCCAGGCCGCAATGAAGGGAACTCGCATGCCGCCTTCGTAATGGGCTCCCTTTTTTCCACGCAACGGAGCAGCGCAGGCCACGGCGTGCTGGTGCCCGAGCGGTGCGTCCGAACCGTTGTCGCCGAGGAATAGCACAAGCGTATCTTGGGAAACGCCTAGGTCGTCGAGGTGATCGAGAATGTCGCCGAGCGATTTGTCCATGCCCTCGATCAACGTTGCAAACGCCTGAGCAGCCTTGGGTTTGCCGGAGTTTGTGTAGTTGGCGGCGAAGCGGGGATCGGAATGGAACGGCGCATGCACCGCGTAATGGGACATGTAGAGATAGAATGGTTTCCGGGCCTTGACGGCGGCGGTGACGTGCGTCTTGGCTTCGATGGTCAACGCTTCGGACAAGAAGGTCTCGGTCCCGTGGTATTTCGCCAAGTGCGGGACGGCGTGCGATGCTCGCTTGGTGCCGTTGCCGTAATTCTGATTTCCGTAGTAACTGCCGGGGGCTCCGAACGAGCCACCGCCCACATTGACGTCAAAACCGAGATTCTTGGGTTCACCGCCCTCGGCCGTGCGTGTTCCGAAATGGCCCTTACCGACGTGGATCGTGCGATAGCCCGCTCGCTGTAGCAGACGCGGCAAAGTCACGCTTTCCTTCTTAAGCCCCTTCCAATTCCACTGCGGCGGACCCATCGGCCCGCGATTGTCGCGATCAGGATTGATCCAATTCGTCGAGTGATGCCGTGCGGCGTTCTGGCCGGTCATGATCGAAATGCGAGTCGGCGAACAGACGCTCATGGCATAGAAATTGTTGAACCGAATTCCACGTTCCGCGAGTCGTTCCATATTGGGCGTGCGGTAGTAGTCGTTGAGTGGATAGCGCTTCGGCTTGCCCGTTGCATCGGTGAGAAACGGCAGCGACGTATCCATGACTCCCATGTCGTCAACCAGGAATACCACCACGTTCGGCGGGCTGGTTTCCTTTGCCTGAGCCTGCACAATGCCGAGTGGAGCCAACCCGATGAAGAGCACGGAGAGAACAATGACGAGCTTCATGATGCAATTCCTTTGACATTTTCGAGATCGTGTTGGTCGCGTCGTCCACGCTCAGCGACCCGTGCGGCAGCGATGTACGGCAAAGACCGCGCAAAGTTGAGGGGCTGATGACTCAAAACGCAATTGAGGCACCCTACCGTGACTCCGATCGCCGTTATCTTCACATTGTGATGCTGTCTGGTTGAAAGTGGTCGAGAACTGCCGGACTGGGCGTTGTGCAATTTGTAAAGAAAGTCAACGACTTCCGCGCCATCCATGACGGCAATGCTGACATCACACATCCGTCTCGACGAGCGCGGTGTGGCTTGGATTGACGACACAAACATCAAGGCACGCGGGGTCTTGATCACCAATTGGCCCAGCCTGCCAATCACATACGTCCCATTTCTCCCATAAGTCGCATCACTCATGGGACTTATGA
>JAQBZS010001168.1 GCA_027622115.1 Planctomycetota bacterium
TGCGCGAACGACTCGGGCTGTTGCAGACGATGGAATCTCGATCGCCAGAGCACGAAGTCGACAAGCTGGGCACGTTTCATCGACAGGCATACGACATGCTCGCTGGCGACGCGGCGGGCCGAGCCTTCGATTTGAATAAGGAACCCCACTCGCAGCGACTTCGCTACGGAGATCATCTCTGGGGCCAGCAGACGATTTTGGCTCGCCGTTTGGCGGAAGCCGGAGTGCCGTTCACGTTGCTCAATTACACGTTGAATCAGGTGAAGGGGCAGGACTGGGATACCCACGTCGACAATTTCGGTTTGATGAAAGGCACGTTGCTGCCGCCGATGGATTTGGCGGTCAGCACGCTGTTGGACGATTTGCGGGATCGCGGTTTACTGGACACCACGCTGGTGGCGATCTTCGGCGAATTCGGACGAACGCCGCGGATCAACGCCAACGCCGGTCGCGACCATTGGGACAAGGCATTTTCCGTGATGCTCGCGGGAGGCGGCCTCAAGTCGGGAGTGGTGGTTGGATCGACAACCCGCGCCGGCGACGTGCCGTTGGACCGTCCGATTCACTTCAACGATGTCCTGGCCACGATCTACCGGCAGCTCGGTGTCTCCAGCACGGACGTTTTTTCCGACGCACTCGGTCGACCCGCGCCGGTGTTGGCCAAGGGCTCGCCGATCGACGAATTGTTGCCGTGACGACCAGCACATTTCACCTTTGGGGGACAGCTTCCATGAGCAGTTTCTCGCGTCGCAACTTTCTGTTTGCATCATTGATGGCAACCGCGATTCGAATCTTACTGGTGTTTGGCGTGATGATCGCGGTCGACCGCAGTGTACGGGCAACCGACAGTTTTCCGCGGAAACTACGTCGTCCGGTGGCGCTCGCGTTTGGTCCGCACGAACGCACGATCTATGTGGCGAATCAATGTGGCAGCGTCAGCGTGCTTGACGCGAAGTCACGACGGGTCACGGCCGAGTTCAATATCGCCAAGCGGCTCAGTGATCTTGTTGCGGGTCCACGTTTCAAGAACCGGCTGTACGCGGTGGACGAGCAAATGCATCAATTGCTGGTCATCGCGTTTGCAGACGACGGCAAATTGCGAGTCGAACAACGAATCCGCGTGCCGGCCACTCCGGTCAGCATTTCGATCGATCCCCAAGAACGCTGGATCGGCGTCGCGTCGTTGTGGGCTCGGCAGTTGGCGTTCGTCGATCTGAAAACGGGCAAACTGCAACGCGTGATCGACTTGCCGTTTGCGCCTCGATTGCAGCTCTTGTTGCCCGCACAGAACGAGTTGATCGTCGCGGACTCGCACGGCGGAAAGCTGGCATTGATCGATGTCGAGCGCCGACAACTGACCGGCATCCGTGAACTTGAGGCACACAATATTCGCGGTTTGGACTCGGACGGAACGCTGCTGCACATCTCGCATCAGATACTCAACGCCAACAAGGAGACGTCGTCCGAGGGCGTTCATTGGGGCGGTGTGATGGTCAATGTCGCTCGTTCGATTTCGCTCAAGGTCTTGCGGGAAGATCCCAAGAACAACTTCGTCGCGTCGTTGAGTTTCCTCGGACTCCCGGACTATGCGGCGGGCGATCCAGCCGGAATCGCCGTGACGTCCGGCGGTAAAATGGTTGTGGCCTATGCGGGGATGAACGAGGTGGCGATCGGACAACGCCCTTTCACAAATCTCGACCGAGTTCCCGTCGGCAAGCGACCCACGATCGTGAAGCTGACACAGGATCAATCGACCGCCTACGTCGTGAATACGTTTGACGATTCCGTATCCGTGGTCGACGTTCAATCGGTCGAATCACTTGGGCGGATTTCGTTGGGACCCAAACCGCTTCCGACGGTCGTCCAACGCGGCGAGCACTTGTTCTACAACTCGCGATTGGCAAGTGACGGCTGGTTTAGCTGCCACAGTTGTCACACTGACGGCCACACCAACGGGCTGTTGAACGACAACTTAAGCGACCGGACCTACGGCGCCCCCAAGCGAGTCCCGTCTCTGTTGGGGACTCGACATGCCGGACCGTGGGCTTGGAACGGGGCGGTCACCACACTTGAACAACAGATCAAGAATTCCGTCGAAAAGACGATGCAGGGCTTGCCGCTCGAAGCCGAACAGGTCACGGACCTCGCCGCGTATTTACGGACGCTCGAACCACCACCGTCCGCAGATCGCTTGCGCGAACAAACCGACAGCGTTGCGATTGGTCACGGCAAACGGCTGTTTCGCGAAGTGGGTTGCGTCGCTTGTCATGCACCGCCGACCTACACGTCCGCGGCACGCTATGACGTTGGAATCCACGACGAGCACGGATTGAAGGAATTCAATCCGCCGTCGTTATTGGGAGTCGGCCAGCGTGCTCCCTATTTTCACGACAACCGCGCAGCCACGTTGATCGATGTGCTCGGTCACCACGCGCACGGCGCGGATCGAAAACTCAGCATGCTTGAGCAGCGCCAACTGCGCGACTTTTTGCGAAGCCTGGAAAATGCTCGCAACTAAGGGACGAAGCCGAAACAACTTGAACAATTAAGGGGCGACACTGAAATTAAACCGGCATTTGATGTA
>JAQBZS010001169.1 GCA_027622115.1 Planctomycetota bacterium
GGTGGCCGGCTTTCCAACGGGCTCGAACGGTTACATCGCCTCGGTAGAGGCGGAGGATTGGGCTGTATTATTAAACTAGGTTGTCTCATTTCGCTGCAGCGAGCCGATGGTCTCGTCGTACCACACAACCCGTCGGGCAAAAAAAGAATTAATCTGGGCCGAAGGTCTCCCATGCGGTGGACAGGTCGTGGACTCGTTGCAATCCGAACCAGAGTGTTTGCGTGCCGGGCTGTGTCGACCGTCGGATTACATAGCCGCCCAACGAAGCAATCATGCGGATCATCTCATTCAAGGATGGCGGATCAGACGGCGGATCCTTTTGGCGAACGGTCATGTAGACGGATTTCCATTCACTAGGTTCGAAGATGATTTCGCAGTCGAGGTCTGGGCACTCACGGCCAAGGTGGCACAGATACATGATCTTCCACGCGATGATCGAGTACACGGCCAAACAATTCAAATGTCGATCCAAGTTTTCGAATTGCCTGCCCTCAATTCGGCATCCAGATTTTAGTGTTCGAAAATAGACCTCAATTTGCCAACGAGTAGTTCGACTGTCTGATTTGCATTGACCGCTTTCAAGTGTTTGTGTAATAGCACCTTCCGTTAAGCAATGTAAGACCAATGCTTCATGGAGGGAGCGAACGAATGGAAGCGACTTTTGAGCAACGGAAGCAGGAAGTGTTGGACGAATGCACGGTTGCCCCACAAGTGTTTGATCGTGTGATGCCGCGACTCGAGCGCTTTATGGAACCGTTCGTTGAGTCGCTCGTCCGCGTAGAGCAGGTGAATCACACTCACACGTTTGTGCAGGGCCTGCTCTCGGACTTGGAGAACAAGAACGTGGAGTCGATCGCCTACCGCTTTGGCCAGGATCGGATGCCTTTGCAGTGGTTTGTGGGCATGTCCGATTGGGATGACAAACCTTTGCGCGAGGAGTTGGTGCGGCAAGTCGGTCAGCAACTTGGAGAAGACGACGGTGTCCTCGTGTTTGATCCGTCGTCCTTCCCAAAATCCGGTAAGGATTCGGTTGGCGTGGCCCGTCAGTGGTGCGGGCGATTGGGAAAAATAGACAACTGTCAGGTTGCCGTGTATCTGGGATACGTCTCATCGAAGGAACACGCCTTGGTGGACATGCGGATGTACCTACCGAAGGAATGGACGAAGGACAAGAAGCGGCGGAACAAAGCTGGCGTGCCCAAAGACGTGCGCTATCGTACACGACATAAATTGTGCTTTGAAATGCTCGATCAACACGGCGACAAGTTGCCACATAGCTGGGTTACCGGAGACGATGAACTGGGACGTCCGTACTCGTTTCGTCGCGGTTTGGACGGCCGTCACGAGCGTTACCTCTTGGCTGTTCCGTCGAATACGTTGATCCGCGACCTGGAAGTAGATGAACCACCCTATTCTGGTCACGGCCGACCACCGAAGCGACCTTGGCAGCGTGTGGATCGTTGGCTTGCGTCGCTGCCGAAGAGAGCATGGACCACCATCGATGTTCGCGATGGCTCCAAAGGACCGCTCGTCATCGAGATCGTCAAGCGGCGCGTGGTGGGGCGTAACCATCGCCGGCAGGAAGGTCACGAAGAAGTGCTGGTCGTAATTCGTTACCGTGATCGTGACAACCGACGAGTGGTCAAGACGGACTACTATTTGTCAAATGCTTCGGCGGACGTGGAACTGGCCGAGTTCGCCCGTGTCGCGAAGGCCGAACACCGCATCGAGGAATGTATCCAGCGAGCGAAGAGTGAAGCCGGCCTAGCCGATTATGAGGTTCGTCATTGGAAAGGCTGGCATCATCACCAAACTCTCTCGCTCCTCGCCACATGGTTCCTGGTCACCGAAACCCGGCGGGGAAAAAAAATGGACTCCTGCGATCACAGTCCAGCAGATGCGCGAAGGAATCTCCGACATCCTGCGCGTCCAACGCGGATGCGATACACCGTCTCGCATCCGACGAGAACGAACACAACGACTGGTACGCAACGAACTGGCGCGCCTTTACCATTGGAAGCGGCGTAACCTCCTAGCGCCACCCAACATAAGCAAGCGAAGAATCTAAAACAGTCGAAGTAGAGTAGTAAGAAACAATTTGCTGCACTTGTTCTGGATTGTCGATAGGCAGCGTCGTTACGAGCAACCATTGAATGGGGGTTTCGCCGGCCGGCGGATGCGATTCTTCGGCGAGCACCACATTCAACGTGACCTCGGCAAGCTTGCTACCCTTTGGTCGATAAGGAGGCTCCACGGTTACCGTGGTGGCTCGGACTTCTATCTCGGCGATGCGGGCGCCACGTGTCTGCTGACGCTTGCGTGTTTCGGTCACGAGTTTTGCAGTGCGAGCACGGACGTTTACGGTGCATTGAAATAGACAGGGAGTGTCCCGCGTCACGTCGAGTAGGTTTGCTTGAGGAGCACCCGTGATGCGATTCTGACAGGCACGGACCAAATAGTGCATCTCTCCTCGCGAGGTCGAGCGTGGTTCGCAGAACAGTTCATAGATGTCTGCGTCACTGTCAGCAATGCATACGCAAGTCGTCCTCGGGCAGGCTTCAGCCACTTCGCGCGCCGCACGCAT
>JAQBZS010001170.1 GCA_027622115.1 Planctomycetota bacterium
GCCACCGGCACCAGCGTTGGCAGGATTCGGAGCGCCGGTGCGATCGCAACCCATCCAACAGCCGTGTTGCGTGCCACTGCGAATGTCGATGTTGGCTGTACCGTTCTTACCCCAATCGGACTGCTCGCCGAGCATGATGACATTGGTCGTGCCGTCGGTTACGTCGCGGATGCGGATGTTTCCGCCGGGAACCAGGATGCCCGCATTGGAGACGATGCCGTGGCCGCCGCTGACGGCCTGCCAGTTCGTTGCCCCGGAAACGCCCATATATGACGCCAAGCCGACGCCTTGGGGAGTATAACCACCGGGCCATCCCATACGAGGCAACGGAGTCGAAGGACATTCCATGTAGGACGGCATAAAGTTGTTCAGCACGGGGCCGTTAATGTTGGCCGAACCGTTGTTGACATACCCGACATAAGTTTGTGTGAAGTTGAGTCTCTTGAAGACCACGCCTTGTTCGGACTGGGGCAGGATCGAAACCCAGAACGAATTCCCCCAACCGCGATGACGAGTACCGGGAGGGAATTGACTGAAAGTGTCGTGGTAGTTGTGCAGCGCCAAGCCGATTTGCTTCAAATTGTTCTTGCAACTCGAACGGCGAGCTGCTTCGCGGGCCTGTTGCACGGCTGGCAACAGTAACGCCACCAAGATCGCGATGATGGCAATCACCACGAGTAGCTCGATGAGTGTAAAACCGCTTTTTCGTCGGGTCCGCATGTGTAAAACTCCCCAATTAAGGTGAAAAAGAGACAGTTTGCAATCTTTCCAAGTACTGGGTAACGCGGAAAGTTCAATTCTGTCATCAGGCAATTCGAGAATTGGCGTCTCACAAATCCGGTTTGGATTCTCAGTGTGAAATTCTCGACGGTTTGGCGACCGGATGGTCGTCGAATAAAGCCGGGTGCTTCGGTACGCGTCAAACCAAACTTCGCGTCAAGCACCGGAAAGCGCGTTCTTCTTTCGCGTGTCCCTGCATAGTCTAATCAGATCGTCTTATGTAATCATGGTTCCAACGATTTGTGGCGTCAAGCGACCCCGAAATTCCAGTTCGGATCGATTCACAAATGCAGTGCAATCAAGCCAAAAGATTCTCTTTAAGAATGCTCAACCTCGGAAGGGCTGGTCGTCGATACGTTCCGCCCGCGACCGGCAAGCTGTCGACCATCCAGGTTTGGAGGATGGGGACGATTTTGGCGTTGGCCTTGCAGGCGGCGATCGGTTGCGGTGCTCGCGATTGGAATTCAACTGCGACCGAGCCTCAACCCAAAACGGAGATTGTTGTTCGGCAATCCGACGTAGATCCCGTGCCGCGAGTCGCCGCAAACACCGACCGGTTCGAATCAAAGTCGGCGATTCGCTTCCAATACGACAGTGGTCGGAAATCCAATGCGAATTCCATTCTTGAAACCGTGGGCGGTGGAGTTGCGTTGATCGACTTCGATGTCGATGGAGACTTGGATGTTTTCTTGACGGCCGGAGGATCCATCCACGTCGCGGACAAGCGAATCGAGGGAGGCTCGTGCCGTTTGTACCAAAACAACGGCGAATGGAATTTCACCGACGTTACCGCACTTGTCGGGCTGTCTGACCCGATTGACTATTCGCACGGCGCGATCGTGTTGGATTACAACGTTGACGGTTTTCCAGACCTCTTCGTGTCGTGTTTTGGTCGCAGCAGGCTGCTGGAGAATGACGGTGGTCATTTTCACGACGTTACCGAATCGAGTGGAGCCGTCGTCGACGGTTGGAGCACCGCGGCCTGTGCGGCGGACTTTGACGGCGACGGGTTGCCGGAACTGTTTGTGGTGCGTTACTTGGACTGGAGTCTCTCCGACCATCGAGTCTGTGGCCTGGACGGCCAAGTTGATGTCTGCCCGCCTCAATCGTTTCCCGCCGCCGGCGATCGACTGTTGCACAACGAAGGAGACGGTCGATTCACGGACATTACAGGCAAAAAACAAATCCGCGTGGACGGAAAAGGCCTGGGCGTGTTGGCGGTCGACATCAACCAAGATGGGTGGCTCGATGTCTATGTGGCCAACGACGTGATGCAAAACCACTTGTATCTCGGCACGTCCGACTCGCGAATTCCGTGGACGAATACCGCGTTCAAGGCCGGTGTTTCCGCAAACGAGTACGGTGTTGCGGAAGGCAGTATGGGCGTCGATTTGGGTGATTATGACGGCGACGGACTCGGCGACCTATTCGTGACGAATTTCGAATTTGAAGACAACTCGCTGTACCGTCAGCGCGAAGGCTCGACGTTTCAGCACTCGACGATGCTCGCGGGACTCGGAGGTCGTGGACGCACGTTGGTGGGGTTCGGTACCGGATTTGTCGACTTCAATTTGGATGGCCGGCTCGACCTGTACGTGCTGAACGGGCATGTGCTCTACCGAACGGGACAAGCTCCCTATTTGCAGCCGTCGTTGGTGTTTCGCAACGAAGGTGGAAAGAGATTTCGCGACGTCACTGCAACCGCCGCGCCGTGGTTCAGTGTTCCGCACGCGGCACGAGGCGGCGCGGTCGGCGATTTGGATGATGACGGAGATCCGGATCTCATCATCGTGTGTCAGGACG
>JAQBZS010001171.1 GCA_027622115.1 Planctomycetota bacterium
GCTGACTATCCTGCGAGGCGAGCAGGAACCGGCAAACGAAGAAGAAGTCGAGAATGACGATTCGGAGACGAGTGACGCTGATGGCGAAACCGCCACCTTCCCACCTGATACGGCCCCTTGGCTGGACGATTCACCTCGGCCCATTCCCGTCGCCGAAACCGAAGCTGGCAGGCGTTAGGCGACCTGGCGATTGTCGGCCTTGAGGTTTGCCTGGACGCGGTCCGATTCGTATCGGAATCATCATTGAGCGAAATCACGAATGCACACCATGAGGGACTTCTGGATGATTCGACGTCGCGTTGATGGTTCGTTTGGCTGTCGTTTGCAGGGTGCCGGCCGTCGGTTCCTATTATTGGCCGCACTCGTGCTTTTAACGTGCGCCGCGGATGGCAGCTCCGCGGAATCGCACGCGGCGCACCCTGGCCTTGTCAAGGAAAAACCTGCCACGGGACGCGCAATAGAGACCGAGCACGGATACATGGTGCCTTACAAGCGGACGATTCCCGGAACTAAGGTTTCGTTTGAAATGGTGCCAGTTCCCGCGGGCATCTTCTTGATGGGTAGCCCCAAAGACGAAAAGGGCCGCCGCGATGACGAAGGCCCGCAGGTTCGCGTTCGCGTCGAGCCGTTTTGGCTGGCTAAATGTGAAGTATCGTGGGCGGAGTACCACGAGTTCATGAATCTGTACGCGCCGCTCAAACAGATCCAAGGACTGCGGAATCTGCTGGCGGATGACGTACCGCTGGACTTTACCGGGAAGAAACCTGAGCAGATCGAGGCGATGAAGAAAGCGGCCGCACGACGCATCGCCAACCGCGCCACACTGCAGGCTCGTCTCAAGGACTCCGGCAAGGCCCTGCTGCGCGGCCATCTGGAGCGGTTGCCCGCCGATGTCGATGCCATTACGGCGCCCACGGAATTGTACGAGCCGGATACGACGTACGAATACGGCGGCGCGCCGGAACAACCGGCCGTATCGATGACCCAGTACGCCGCCAAGCAGTATTCCAAGTGGCTGTCGCGAATCACTGGAACGTTTTATCGGTTGCCTAGCGAAGCGGAGTGGGAATACGCATGTCGCGCTGGAACCACGACGGCTTTTCACTTTGGAGACGATCCGGCGTTGATTGCCGAGTACGCCTGGTACAAGAAAAACGCCGACTTCGAATTGCATGCGGTCGGGACCAAAAAGCCAAACGCCTGGGGCTTGCACGACATGCATGGCAGCGTGGCCGAATGGGTTTTGGACGGCTACGATGAAGCGGGCTACTCCGTCGATGGCGACCCAACGACTACGGCGACGGACGCCATCCACTGGACGGACAAAGAGTATCCACGTACGGTCCGCGGCGGGTCATTGGAGAATAACGCTTCAGATTGCCGATCAGCAGCTCGCATGGCTTCGAATGACGAGGAGTGGAAAGATGACGATCCGAATCTTCCCAAGAGTCCCTGGTGGTTCACATCCGATCCCGCGCGAGGCGTTGGTTTTCGGTTGATCGAGCCGTTGGCGGCACCGAGAAATGATCTGCTGGCCAAATTTTGGGAGATCGATTCCAAATCAGTTGGATTCGATGTTTCCGATCGCTTGAGGGAAGGTCGCGGTATCCGCGATAATGCCCACGTTGACCTGCCCGCCGTGATTCAACAATTGAAGGAAATCGGGATCGAAGACAAGTAACTGCCGGGTTTTAATAAAATGACTCAGCCCGCCGGCCACCGCGGGGCTGCCAACCAATTTGTCCTATGAGGGTTCAACCATGCCGTACAACACAACAATTATGCCGAACAAGACGTCGCGTCGTGAGTTTCTTGGACAGTCCGCAAAATTCACCGCGGGATTCGCCGTTGCCGCCACATTGCCCGCGAGTTTGAGGGCCGCGGAACCGGCGGCTCCTTTGTACAAGATTTCTTGTACGGAATATTCATTGCATCGCATGATTGGCGGGGGAGGCCTGAACAATCTGGACTACGCAGCCTTTGTCCGCAAGGAGTTCGAGCTGGACGGCGTCGAATATTGGAACCGCCCGTTCATGAACAAGGCGGAGGACAGCGATTACATCGCGGACATGCGCAAGCGCGCGGACGACGCAGGCGTCCAGGGAACCGTGATCTTGATCGATGCTGAGGGCAATCTGGGCGACCCCAAGGAGGCCGGACGCATCGATGCTGTGAATCGACACAAGAAGTGGGTGACCTGTGCGAAGCAGTTGGGTTGTCATTCGATCCGCGTCAATGCAGCGTCGGCCGGCAGTTACGACGAGCAGTTGAAATTGGCCGCCGACGGACTGGCAATGCTCTCGGAGTTTGCCGCGACGATCGATATGAACGTCATCGTCGAGAACCATGGAGGCTTGTCGTCGAACGGCGAATGGTTGGCGGCCGTGATGACGAAAGTGGCCATGAAGAACTGCGGCACGTTACCGGACTTCGGAAACTTCCACGGATACGATCGCTACAAGGGCGTGACGGAATTGATGCCGTTCGCCAAGTCGGTCAGCGCGAAGTCCCACGACTTTGACGAGGACGGCACGGAGACGCGCACGGACTTCGAGCGGATGCTGCGGATCGTTCTCGACGC
>JAQBZS010001172.1 GCA_027622115.1 Planctomycetota bacterium
CAATAAAGCCGTAAGCCTGACCCCGGAATGTGACAAACTCGAACTTAGCTTAACTTACTTCGAAAGAATGCCCTGCAACACATGCGGCGGCGACATCGGCAGGTGTCGGTATCGCACTCCCACGGCATCGTAAATGGCATTCGCGATGGCGGCGGGTGGCGGGACGATGGGAACTTCGCCGGCTCCGCGGACACCGTAAGGATGACCGGGGTTGGGAACCTCGACAATGATCGTGTCGATCATCGGCACGTCGTAACACGTGGGCATGCGGTAATCTAAAAAGCTGGAGTTGCGCATGCGGCCGTCGTCGCCGTAGAAGTATTCCTCGTTCAACGCCCAGCCGATGCCCTGCACGCAACCGCCCTGCATTTGGCCTTCCACGTACGAGGGATGAATGGCGGTGCCGGCGTCTTGAGACGCGGTGTAGCGCAGGATGTCCACTTTGCCGGTATCGGGATCCACTTCCACATCCACCACATGCGTCGCGAAAGCCCCGCCCGGTTCGTTGTGGTCGGACGATCCGCGGCCAATGATCGGATGCCCGGTGACCGCCGCCTTGGCCGCAAGTTGCTTGAACGTGAATCGCTGATCGTCGCCTGGGCCGATGATGTTGCCGTCCGCGTACTTCACGTCGGCGGCTTCCACGTCCCAGATCAAGGCGGCTCGTTCGCACATCTGCCGCTGGATGTCGAGACCCGCTTCGTAGGCCGCCCAGCCAGTGGCGTAGGTGACTCGGCTGCCGCCCGTGACGTCGGTGTAGCCGACACTGTCCGTATCCGCGACCGTCGGATGCACGTCGTGAGCCCCGATTCCCAGTGTCTCGGCGAGTTGCATCGCGATGCTGGCCCGGCTGCCACCGATGTCTGTCGAGCCTTCCACCAAGGCCACTTGGCCGTCTTCGCTGACGGACGCGGAAACGGCCGACTTGAGTCCCGCGTTGAACCAGAAGCCCGACGCAACCCCTCGTCCGCGCACCGTCCGCGAACCGTCTTCCGAATTGGAGGCTTCACGCTCCAATGCAGATTTCCAGTGCTCGGAATCTTTGATCGCCTGCACGCTTTCCAGCATGCCGATGCGAGCGAAGACCGGCCCGTCGACTCGGCGAGTGCCTTTCCTCGATGCGTTCTTCAGCCGGAATTCCAGCTTGTCGATCTTCAGTTCCTCGCAAATCTCATCGACGATCGTTTCCAGTGCGAACGCCGCTTGAGTGGCACCGGGAGCACGATACGCCCGCGTGACCGGGCGATTGACGCACACGTCGTAACCGTTGACTCGACCGTTCGGGACGTCGTAGCAAGCGAAGACCGTCATACACGCGGCGGGAATCGGCGATCCTTTAAACGCACCAGCTTCGAAGGCGATGTACGCATCTCCGGCCGTAATCATCCCCTCGGCATTCACGCCCAACTTGAGCTTCATGTACGACGCCGGCGTGGGGCCTGTGGCTTCCAGCACTTCGGTCCGATCCATCACCAACTTCACCGGCCGTCCCGTCTTTTTGGACAGCATCGCGGCCAGCGGTTGCAGGTAGCACACGATCTTGCCGCCGAACCCACCGCCGATCTCCATCGGCACGACCTTGATGTTCGACAGCGGCTGGTGCAGCAAACCGGCCAATTGTTGACGCACTGGAAACGTGCCCTGTGTCGACGTCCAGCACGTGATGTGACCGTCCGCTTTCCACAAGACCGTGGCGTTGTGCGGCTCGATATAGCCTTGATGCACGGTCGACGTGGTGAATTCGCGTTCGATTACCACTTGGGCGTCTTGAAACCCTTGCTCGACGTCGCCCTTTTCGTGCAGGAAATGCTTGGAGACGTTCGTCGGCTTGCCAGCAGCTTCGTCGGCCGCTCCGGCAAATCCCAGCGTCGTCTGAGTCGCATGCAGCAGCGGCGCGTCCGCTTTCATGGCTTCGCGAATGTCCAACACATGCGGCAGGACATCGTATTCGACTTTGATCAGCTTGATCGCTTGCTGCGCGACATGCACGTTCGCGGCGGCCACCGCTGCGATCGCATGGCCCTTGTACAAGACTTTCTCACGAGCCAACACGTTCCGGTTCAAGTCCCGCAAGTCGAACATGCCTTCACCAAGGTCCGTCAACTTGCTGCCGGGTTCCGGGAAATCGCGATTGGTGATCACCGCATGCACGCCGGGCAACGCTGCCGCGGCGGACGTGTCGATCGACTTAACCGCCGCATGAGCATGCGGGCTGCGGAGCACGGCTCCATGCAGCAAATCGGCGAATTGGACGTCCGCGCCATACTTGGCTCGGCCGGTGACTTTATCCGTGCCGTCGTGGCGGATCGGTCGAGTGCCGATGACGTTGTACGGACGCTTTTCGGTGGTGTCTTCGAGTGTCGTGCTCATGCCAGCCTCGGTGGTGTGTGTGGGACGGAAGTCGTGCGAAATCGTGTGACGTCTAGGAATCAACACTCGACGTCGCGGCTTCTTGAATTGCTCTGACGATCTTGTCATAGCCGGTGCAGCGACACAGGTTGCCTGCCGTGTAGAAACGAATCTCGGCTTCGGTGGGCGACGGGTTTTCGTCCAACAACGCCTTGGTCTGCATGATGA
>JAQBZS010001173.1 GCA_027622115.1 Planctomycetota bacterium
ACTACATCAAATGCCGGTTTAATTTCAGTGTCGCCCCTTAATTGTTCAAGTTGTTTCGGCTTCGTCCCTAAGCCAATCCAGTGACGCGCCCGCCGTTGTGGAGAACGAACGGCCTTGCTTGCCCGAAGGTGCGGTGTATGTCTTGAACCACGCGAACGGCATGCGAACGTCTTTCCGTTGATCGGTCACGGGTGGATCGCTGGGCTTCAATCCCGAAAGAACTTGACCGCGAAACAGCACCACATCGCTGGCCGTCAGCCGCTTCACTGAATTCACATCGGTATGACAGAAGATCGTATCGGCGACTCCTCGCAGCACGGGATGATTGCTGTGTGTCCTGTTGACGTGAGCCCGCGTCGCTTCCTTTTGAAACTTGCCAAAGTGAGCGATCCACGTGTCGCCCAGAATCTGCTGCCCGAAGCCGCCCGGCCAATCCTTGCTGCGAAAATCCCAATTCCGGTATGGGCTGGAACTCGTCGGCGAATATCGAAACGCGTGCGTCGCGTTGCGAATTCCCAGCACGGGCTTGCCGGCGTTGACGTAGTCGACGATGTGCTTCATGTCCGCGTCCGGCAATTCGCGGAATCGCGCGAAGATCACCATCAAGTCCGCGTCGTCGAGAGCTGCCAGACCGGGGATGTGGTTGTTGCGGTTGGGATTGATGAATCCACTCGCCTGGTCGATCGCAAAGAGCACCGTGCAGCGGAAGCCATGATGCTTTGCGAGAATCCGCGCAAACATGCTCATGCCTTCTTCGGATCGGTAATACTCTTCGCCCGTCACGAAAACGATGTGCTGGCCTTGACCAAGACCTTCCCCGCCTTCAATTCGCAGACATGGTTCGACCGCGACAACCGCTGGAATTAACTGCCACCAAACGATCAACGCTAGAAAGTGATGTTTTGTCATTTCATCCCCGTGACCGTTGTGAGCATCACGCGATTCACTGGAGTTTGTTCAGACTGCGGACAATGACTCGCTTCGGAATCGGTCTGGCGCCGGTGTGAAACGAAGCCGAATCAGCGGGCACAATATGGCAGGCTGGTTTTATTCCATCAACGATCAACAGTACGGTCCCGTTTCAGCGAAAGAACTGAAGCGGTTGGCCTCGGCGGGGCAAATCACCCCCGAGGTACTCGTTCGTAAGAAAGACAGCGACTCGAAAAAAGCGAGTTCCGTTCGAAGTCTGTTGGCATCCGGCACCTGAGATTTGCCGCTTACGGGCGGTCCGGGTTCACCGCCGGTGCGAATTCAACGACGTCGTGATTGCGGTTCGAAGGCCGATTTACCGCCTATGTCGCGTTGTCAGCCGCGGCTCTCGCGAGTGCGATGGCGCCGTGTACGACAACTGCCTCGCCCAATGCCGCTGGGCGAATCTCGTACGATTCCGCCAACGGTGGGAACACGTATGTTTTGATTGCCGATCGCAATGGTCTGAAGAACACATCTTCACCCATCAGCGAAACACCACCGCCAACCACGACGACTTCCGGCGCGAGCAACGTCACTACCTGTGCGATCGCCCATCCCAGCACGTTGCAGGCTTGCTGGACGGTTTCGCCTGCGATTGCGTTGCCGTTCGTGGCCGCCTCGCCCACATTGAACGCCGTTAGTTCTTCCAGCTTGCCGCCACATCTTTGAAGCAGATCCTCGTGATCCGCGGCATTCGACGGACTGACGGGCGTCGCAAGAAGCTGATCCAAAGATCGGCGTTCTTCGCGTATTCTCGCTCGAGCCATTGCGGCGATTCCCCATCCGCTTGCGATTGCCTCAACGGTCTCGTCCGGTCGGCTCGCCAACGGACCCGGTCGCAAGTGGCCGATCTCGGAGGCCGCCGGGCGATGCGTTCCGTGAATATGGCCGTCATTGACGAAGCCGCCACCAATGCCGGTTCCAACCGTGACGTAGAACACCGTGCTCTTGCCGCGACCGCCGCCGAATCGAGCTTCAGCCAGCGCCGCCACGTCACAATCGTTTCCAAGCGCAATCGGCAGGCCAAACTGCTGTCGGCACCAGTTGCTCATGGGAAAGCCGTCCCAGCCATCGATCTGATGGCTCTTGATGACGGTGCCCGATTCGCCGTCCACCGGTCCGCCAAACCCAAATCCAATGCAATCAATCCGATGTCGCTGCCTGAGTTTCGTAACACCGTCGATAATTTGGTCCCGAATGCCTGCGGCAGCGCGAGATGCTTCAATCTCATACCGCAAGAACTCCGCAAAGCGAGGCTCCGTGCCATCGCCAACGCCGAGTTGCAGCTTTGTTCCACCAATCTCAATTCCTAGAAACATGGACGGCTCGTCATTGAATGGACGGTACTCTTACGCTCAAGCCAAAACAGACTATGAAATGTAGACGTCTTGCGACAAGAATCGGCATTCTCGCTCAACCGGATGAAAGCTACCTGTTGGACCGTGTTCGAGCCGGTGAAATGCCGCCGCGTGACTTTCGGTTGTCGGTCATGGAAATCGAGACTCTCGAACGTTGGATTGCCGGTGGTGCCCAACCTTAGGGGCGGCGCTGAAATTAAACCGGCATTTGGCATGCGAGTTACCGTAGCTGGATTCGCCAGAATT
>JAQBZS010001174.1 GCA_027622115.1 Planctomycetota bacterium
GGTCGCTTGTGTGCTGGGGTCGTTCGCGCCGCCGTTCACGATGAGACCCCGTACCGAAGTGCCCAAATCGGACGGCGTAAAGTTTGTAAACGTGAATGCAGTATCCGTGGAATCAAAACCGCCGGAGGTCGTCACTTGGAAGCTGTCTGCGTCGAAGACGAGCGTGATGTCAATGCTGCTCGTCGCAATCCCCGATGCCGCCAACGTAAGTTCCTCGCTGTTCGGCGGATTGAATGCGTCGGGATCCGCGCTCAGACGCAGGTTTCCATCGACGCCAAGACCGACTAAAAAAATGGAGTTGTTTGAGCCAATAATCCCAAAGCTCAATGAGCGGCCGGTTTCGGCGGTCAAACTGCTGATCGATGCCGTAATCGTCGTGGTGGTCCCTTGTGGATCGAAAAACAGACTTGAGCTGAGCACTGTCGGATCACTCGTGGAGTCCGTAATTGTCAACAGAGTTCCAGACTCAACCGAAGTTCCATCGCCAAAAACAACGGACCATGCTGCGGGGACTCCGCCAGAGTTGCCGGTGAAATGGTCGTCGACAATTGTTCCGCAATTCGCCGTGCCTGCGAGAATGAGCAGAATTGCCGTGCCAAGAGTTGGAGCAAAGGTGGTTTTCATCGACCCAGTTCCGAAAGGCTGAACACGTTTGTGTGACTCGGTACAACCCGCTGAATCACCCCTGAATGCGAGATTTGAGTTGTCCAACGTAAAGAAAACCGAGCAAACCGACAATCCCCAACGATGTCTTTTGGTGCCTAAGAGGGAATCCGGTACTAAGAAAGCCACAGTACCGCCACAACCCCCAGAATCGGCTCGCAGGTAACTCGACCAACAGGTCGGGGGACTTTGCCCTGGGCTGATTTGTGCTACGTCAATCCGGAATGCGTTGTTGCACGTACCGGGTTCACGGAGTTCCCGACTGCCGACGGTGAAGTTTCGCAAGCTCGGGTTCACCGAGTGCCTCGTAGACTTTGGCCAGTCCGGCGTGGATGTCCGGTCGGTCCGAAAGCGACTTCAATGCGAATTCCAAATCCCGCAGCGCCAATTTCCATTCCTGTTGCATGACCAGAATCTCGCCGCGGGTCGCTCGGATTTCGGGATGCTGGTCGTTGATCGCCAAGGCGGCGTCGATGAGCTTGCGGGCTCGGTCGATTTGCGGTGGATCCAAATGGCTCAGCGTCCAGGCGAGATTGTTGAGCACAGCCGGCATGTGTGGTTCCGCTTCGTAGGCCTGTTCCAAATGCAACAGAGCTTTCTTGAGATCGCCCGCTCCCGTCGCCGCCGTTCCCAAAATCAAGTGCACGCTGGCCGGAGCCTTTCCGCTGGCGAGCAGTTCCTTCAGCGCGGTTTGCGCGGCGCTGGAATCCGTGCCGACCTCGGCGGCAAGCACGGCCAAGCGTTCGAGAATCACTTTCTCGTTGGGGACCGCTCGCAGGGCTCGTTCCAGAATCGCGATGAGTTCCGGCAAATGCTCCGCGCGATCCGCCCACAAGAACTGCACCCATTCCGAATAGGCCCGTGCCATCGCCTGTTTCAACCGCGGCTCGCGAGTGAGTTGCCAGCCCGCCGCCAACCGCGCTTCCGCTGCGGCGAACTGCCGATTGACCAGCAACAGTTCCGCGAGGCGAATGTGAGTCACAACATCGCGAGGCTGCGCTGCCAGTTGCTGGTTGAAGTGCTTGATCGCGGTTCCCATTTCCGCAACCGCGTCGGCTCGTCCCCTTTCCAACGCCAACGCCTGCTCAAGTGGGAGTTTCGCAATCGATTCCGAATTCCATAATGCGCGAGCCCAGAGTTGGTACACGCGAGACAGCAGCATCACCAGTTGCATATTTTCTTGACTGGTATCGAGATCCTTGAGCCCGTCGGCAATCGCGATGGTCGCGTCGCCGTAACGCCCGAGAAACACCAAGACGTCGATGAGCGCCAGTCGCGTGCGCTGATCGTCCGGGTGCTGCCGGATCAGTTTCGTGAATTCCACGGCGGTCGTTTCCGCGTGGGCGCGCGCGCCGGACGTCTGTCCCAACACGGCCAAGTTGCGAGCCAACTGCAACCGAGCGTGGGCGTCGAATCGCGCCGCCTTGGCGAAATACGGCAGCGATTCGACGTACTCCTTCTTCGCAAACAGAATCTGCCCCAACATGGTTTGGGCTTTGTGCTGGCCGGGGTCTCGCGAAGCTGCCTTCAAGTGGTCGACGAGTTGCTGCACGCGATCCGGTGGTAGCGTCTTGCCGGCTTGCAGCATGTCTTCCGCCAGCCAGAAGTGCGCCGGACCGTGGTCGTGGTCGAGCGCCAGTCGCTGCATGATGCGTCGAGCGTCCTCGCGACGTTCTTGTTGATCGGCGACGCGGGCCTGTCCGTACAGAGCTTCGCTCGACGCCGAATCCATTTGCAGCAACTTGCGATAGAACAACGCGGCTTCGTCCATTCGGTCGTCGGCAAGTGCCGTGTCGGCCTGTTTGAGATAGTGCGTTCGCAGTTCATTCGCCGTGGAACGATTGCCGAGCCATATCAACACGCCCACGCCAAGCACCACGAACACGGCCGGCGAACCTTGCAGGAACGGCTT
>JAQBZS010000034.1 GCA_027622115.1 Planctomycetota bacterium
TGAAGACGGTTGAAAACGCAGTGCGAGAGGGGGGACTTGAACCCCCAAGTCCCGAAGGACACTGGATCCCAAATCCAGCGCAGCAAGGTTCCAAAGCGTTGAAACACAACGACTTATCGCAATCTGAGAATTCTAGTTGCACGCTCAGTTGCACTGACTCCGTGAAAACCGATCCGGAATTGGCTCACCTGATCGCAGCTTGGCCCTTACTTCCCGACCACGCCAAGGCTACGATCCTCGGAATCGTTGACTCGTGGGCGTGAACAGATGAATGAGACCACATCTGAAGATCTCTGATGCAAACGGGCATTGCCCGCTGGCGGTTTCACATAGAGAATCCGCCCCGGTAGACTTGAGACTTGTGGTTTGCCCAGGTTCAAGAAAACTCGCATGATCTGGACAACCAAGGAAGTGCTCGACACCCCAAATCCGTTGACGACAATAGACCTGTGATGCACGCAGAACGGGACAAGGGCAACCCAATGGTGACAGGACAGCAACGACGACGACCGACAACAGCCGCAGATGTAGCGGCCTACATTCTGGAAAAATGCGGTTCTGTTACCCACATGAAGCTTCAAAAGCTCCTGTATTACTCTCAGGCGTGGAGTTTGGTTTGGGATGATCGTCCGATGTTTCGTCAGCGCATCGAGGCATGGGTAAATGGTCCGGTCGTTCGGGACATCTACCGGAAGCTACGCACCGTGTACCAGGTTGACTCGGTCGACTCAGGACAAGCTGAGAATCTGACGGATGACCAACGTGAAACCGTCGATGCCGTTCTCAGCCATTACGGAAAACGGTCGTCGCAATGGCTGAGCGACCTGACTCACATGGAAGATCCTTGGCGAGAATCGCGAGCCAAGTTGGCCCCTCATGAACGAGGAACCGCCGAGATTACTCATGCGTCAATGGCCGAGTATTACAGTGGGCTGTAGGTCATGTCACGAAACTCCAAAAAACGAAGCAGGTTAAGCAACAGAAGCAACCTGTTCCCGGCAAACGAACGAAGCACGCGCATGATGTCAACTCGAATGCTCAGCGTCCCGTTTGGTCAATCGAGTTGTTCGATGTGACTGGCCCGTGGGGCAAGGAGCTGGCGAGTGTGGATCACATCTGGGAGCACATTTTCCCGAAGCTGAAACAATATGAGTCGATGACGTGGGCTGAAATCGAGCACAATAAAAAACGAAATCACGCTGTTGCGAGGAATAAGCTTGTAAAGGCAGCGCAAGATCGCCTCGCTGACCTGAAACTTGACGATACGGACAGCGTGTTTCGTCTTCGCCTAAGTGGAACTCAACGAGTATGGGGATTGCGGCGACTGAATTGCCTAAAGCTACTTTGGTGGGATCCTGATCACAAGATTTGCCCAACTTCGTTAAAGCACACTTAGGGTGTTGCACTGGTAACGCTCAGAAGCGATTCGGTCTTTCCGGGAATTGGAACCAGGCCATAACCAAAGGTGATGTCCAGGCTACAATCTTGGGGATCGTGGATTCTGGAATTCGACCCACAAAATGACTCACGCCAGTAGCTCACATGATCGCGAACAGAAACGGAAAAAAGCGAGGTGGACCCGGAAACCGGCAAGTCGTGATTGCCCGGAAACATCCGACGGCGCGTGATCTTGAGATTCACAATCGGTACTGCATCGGCAATGAGAAACGATCGGCTCTCGCAAATGAGTTTGACGTTTCACCGACCCGAATCAGCCAGATCGCCAGCGCAGTGGGAAAGTGGCACCGAAGCCATTACCGCCAAGAAGATCATGCGAACCGAGCCAAACTGGCGACGCAGTTGGACGCGATTTCGGATTTGGCTTTGCGGAAGTTTCACGCACAGGAATGCCCCGATCCGAAATTGCTCGCGCAAGTGCGGGCGAATCTCGCCGAAATCCGAGGCATCTGGGGCTTGTAAAGCGACGCGCGGGCAACCAATCGACACGCCGCTGAAATGATTCGAGTCGATTTGGCGACTGCTGGCATTCCCTACATGGACCACCGTGGGCATGTGTTCGACTTCCATGCACTCCGTCACCAATTCATCAGCATGTTGGCTGCCGCTGGCATCCATCCGAAACCGCCCAAGAGTTGGCCCGTCATTCAACCATCACGCTGACGATGGACCATTACACGCACCTTGGGTTGCACGACTTGAGCGGAGCACTCGCCAATCTTCCCGACCTGACAAGCACGCTTGAATCAGCCAAGGCCACAGGAATCGACAATTTCAGTTGCACTCAAGTTGCACTCACTGCTGCCAAAACATGCCGTTCGACGACATCGATTGACAAAACGGATGGTCCGACGCGAGAGGCAACTGCCGACTGCCCGGGAAAGCCGAAAGCCCTGTAAATACAGGGCTTTGAGGACGATTGCCAACCATTGAAGACGGTTGAAAACGCAGTGCGAGAGGGGGGACTTGAACCCCCAAGTCCCGAAGGACACTGGATCCTAAATCCAGCGCGTATGCCAATTCCGCCACTCTCGCGTGATTCGTTGTCGAGCCCGAGTTGAACTCCAGATTCTTCCACCGACCCGAATAGCCGTCGCCCGAGATTCTACTCGAAAGAATCCGACCGAGAAACCCGCCATTATTGGGGCGACAAGACCCGGAGCTTTTTCGTTTTCAACTTCGAAGCAGGTTCGCGTGGGCCTGCGCTTTGTCGATGATTTCACCGATGCGAAGACCCTTCACTGAATGCTTGTGCGTGGTGGATGCGGTCGCTTTGGCCGTGATCAACTCGGCACTTCCGAGGATTCCGCTTCGCTCCTAGAATGCCGCGCGTCTGGAACAGCAAGCCAGCCGAGCCCGATGACCCGACCGCCGTCGGCGAGTCGGGTTCTTTCATTTATGAATCGTCAACAACATCACCTCAAACGCTGGAGGACCGTGCCGTGCGGTGGTCGCAAACGTTGATTCCCACGATGAAGGAAGTTCCTTCGGATGCCGAGATTCCCAGCCATCAACTCATGTTGCGGGCTGGATTGATTCGACAGTTGATGGCGGGTGCGTACACATACCTGCCGTTGGGTTGGCGAGCCGTTCGTAAGGCGGAAGCCATCGTTCGCGATGAAATGGAACGCGCCGGCGCGGTTGAATTGTTCATGCCCGCGATCCAGCCGATCGAACTGTTCGAACGCACCGGTCGCAAAGACGCGTTCGGCAATGTGCTGATCCAGTTCGAAGTCAAACGCGGTGATCGCAGCGTGCATCTGGCGCTGGGGCCGACGCACGAAGAAGTCATCACTGATCTCGTCGCCCATCAAATCAGCAGCTATCGCCAACTGCCGCTCACGATGTTTCAAATCCAGACCAAGTTTCGGAACGAAGAACGCCCGAGATTCGGTGTGCTGCGGACCAGCGAATTCATCATGAAGGACGCCTACAGCTTCGGCACCAGCCTGGAGCAGTTGGACGAGTCCTATCAAAAGATGTACCACGCCTATTGTCGAATCTTCGCGCGTTGTGGTCTGGAGTACTTGCCGGTTGAAGCGGAAAGCGGTCCGATCGGTGGTGACGCGTCGCACGAGTTCATGATTCCGGCGGACAACGGCGAAGATCGGATCGTGCGTTGCACGGGCTGCGGATATGCGGCCAATCAGGAACGAGCCGCCACGGGACGTGGTGCGGTTGCAGCAATGTCGGTGGACGGATCCGGTGAACTGATCAAGGTCGACACGCCCGACGTCACCAGCATCGAACAAGTCAGCAAAATGCTTGGGTGCGACGCGCGAAGGATGATCAAGACGTTGATCTATCAAGCGGACGGCAAACCGGTGGCTGTGTTGGTGCGAGGTGACCAGGACGCGAACGAGGGCAAGGTTCGCCGGGCACTCAATGTCGAAACCCTGGAACTCGCGGACGAAGCCACGATTCGCGAAGTTACGGGCGCGCCGATTGGATTTGCCGGGCCGGTCGGAATCAAGTGCCCGATCATCGCCGACCATGACGTCGCCCAAATCTCGGACGCCATCACCGGAGCCAACGCCGCCGATGCGCATTACACCTGCGTGAATCTCGGACGCGACTATCAACTCGAAACGACCCACGACTTGCGAGACGCGACGGGTGGCGATCCCTGCCCCAAATGCGACGGCACGTTGGAACTCGTACACGGGATCGAGGTCGGCCATGTCTTCAAATTGGGCACGAAATACAGCGATTCGCTGGGAGCCACGTTCCTTGATGAAAAGGAAAAGCGGCACTCGATCATCATGGGTTGCTACGGCATCGGTGTGAATCGAATTGTGGCCGGTTTGTGTGAAACTCAACACGACGAGAACGGCTTGATCTGGCCACTGTCGATCGCGCCGTATGAAGTGCTGATTATTCCGCTCAACATCCAGGACGACGAAGTGATGAGCATCGCCAACCGCTTCTATGACGAATTGAAAGCCGCTGGCGTGGACGTGCTCATCGACGACCGCAAGGCTCGTCCGGGTTTCAAGTTCAAAGACGCGGATCTGATCGGCATTCCGTATCGCCTGGTGGTCGGCGGCAAGGGGCTTCAAGAGGGGCTGGTGGAGATCAAATCCCGCACGGCAGAGTCGCCGGACAAAGTGCCGCTGGTCGACGCCATCGGGCATTTGACGCGGCTGATGGACGAAGAAAAAGCCAAGTTGGCCGCACGTGTTCCCGCTTGAACGAGGTGCGGTATGCCGCAGGGCACAAGCAATGTCGCCGTGCTGTTGATTGCGCATGGCAGCCGGCGTCAGGAAGCGAACGCGGATCTGGACCTGGTCGCCGAGGCACTGCGGGCACGCGGGCGGTTTGCGATCGTCGAGTGCTCGTACTTGGAAATCGCCGAACCCACGATTCCACAGGGCGCGGCGCGGTGTGTGGAACGGGGCGCGACAACCGTGCTGCTGCTGCCGTATTTTCTATCGGCCGGGTCGCACGTCACGCGAGACTTGGAAGGGTATCGGGCCGATTTCGAGATCGCATATCCGGCTGTCGATTTCCGATTATGCGCCCCGTTAGGCGTGCATCCGAAGATGTTGGAAATCATTGACGATCGAATCGACGAACGTCTGGATGAGGTTTGATTTCGTGAAGGCGGACGGCCCCGCTAGAAGCTATCTGAAAAAGGGGTCTGACCCTCTCCGGCCTCAGTTTTTGCCGGGGTTTAGCGAGGCCTCCAAAGGGTCAGACCCCTTTTTCAGATAGCTTCTAGCCGCCGGTATCGACACGAAGATTACCGACATGAAGCCGGCGCTCGCCGCCGACTAGCGCCCAATGGTCCAAAAGTTGTCGGGTCGCTGGCGTGAAACGAGCGAGAGATTCCGGTTCTCAAAGTGAATGCGTTCCAAGGATGATCCACCGACTCGTTGACAATGCCACGGTCGACCAGTACTTTTTGACTCATCAAACTTTTTGTTTGGACTACTCCACTCCATTCGCACAACAAACCAAGCAACCACGGTGACAAGATGTTTCGAAACGGGATTCTTTCGGTTTTCGCATTGCTGATGATCGCCTCACCGGCGTGGCTGACTGGATGCGCCAAAAACAAAGGCAGTGACAAGTTTACGATCGTGTGTACGTGCGGCATGGTCACCGACATCGTCAAGAATATTGTCGGCGACAAAGCGGAGGTCGTCGGGCTGTTGGGAACGGGTGTTGACCCTCATACGCATAAACCCACCAGTACCGATGTGCGAACTCTCGAATCCGCCAATGTTGTGATCTACTCAGGGCTGCATCTTGAGGGCAACTTCATTCCCACGTTCGAGCAACTGGAAAAGAAGGGGCGGCATGTCATCGCCGTGGGTGATGCGGTCGACAAAGCCAAGCTGCTGGATTTCGATGAAGACGGCAAAAGCGTCAAGGATCCACATATCTGGATGGACGTCAAATTGTGGATCGCCGCCGCCGAGACCGTGGGAAGTCGCATGCAGCAGATCGACCCGGACAATGCCGAGTCCTACAAGACGAATCTGGCAACCTACACGGCGAAGCTGCAAAAGCTGGATGACTACTGTCGCGAGACAATGAGCAAGATTCCCGAGAACCAACGCCTGCTGATCACGGCCCATGACGCGTTCGAATACTTTGCCAAAGCGTATGGCCTTGAAGTACGAGCGGTGCAAGGGGTGTCCACCGAATCCGAAGCCGGCATCAAGGACATCAACGATTTGGTGGATCTGATTGTCTCGCGAAAAACACAGGCCATCTTCGTCGAGGACAGCGTGACGAAGGAGCACTTGAACGCAATTCTGGAAGGTGCAAAGTCACGAGGTTCGGCAGTTCGAATCGGCGGGAAACTTTTTTCGGATGCGATGGGGGCCGACGGAACTTACGAGGGCACGTACATCGGGATGATGGACCACAACGCCACGATTATCGCGAGGGCGCTCGGAGGCTCGCCGCCCGAGAAGGGATTGAACGGCAAGCTAACGGAAGAGTAATGAGCGCAGTCAATCACAAATCAAAATCAAAAATCGAATGTCCGGCTCAAACATTAGTGCGCAGCCCAGTGCCGATCGGGCCACGGTCATTGGGCCAGGGTCGGCGGCGGTGATCGAGCATCCGAGTTCATCGCCGCTGTCGATTCATGACATGACGGTGGCCTACCATCGAAAGCCGGTATTGTGGGACATCGACTACGACGCCCCCGTCGGCAAGTTGGTCGCGATTGTTGGTCCGAACGGCGCGGGCAAGAGCACGCTGATCAAGGCGGCCATGGACCTGATTCCCAAGGTCTCTGGTTTGGTGCATGTGTTCGGCGAGCCTTATCGCAAGCAACGGCGACGAGTCGGTTATGTGCCGCAGCGCGGTGCGGTCGATTGGGATTTCCCCATCAACGCTCTGCAAGTCGTGGCGATGGGGCTCTACCGACAAATCGGTTGGTTTTGGCCGGTAACTCGCAAGTACCGCGTCCTCGCCATGGAATCGCTGGATCGCGTCGGCATGGCGGATTATGCCAAGCGGCAGATCAGCCAACTCTCGGGCGGACAGCAGCAACGAGTCTTTCTGGCTCGGGCGCTGGCGCAGAATGCGGACCTGTACTTGATGGACGAGCCCTTCGCCGGAGTCGATGCCTCCACCGAGCGGGCGATCGTCGCCATCCTTAAAGAGCTGCAATCCGGCGGAAAGACGGCCTTGGTGGTGCATCACGACTTGCAAACCGTGACCGAGTATTTCGACCACGTCTTTCTGCTCAACATGCGACTCGTCGCCACCGGACCGGTTCGCGAAGTCTTCACGCCGGAAAACCTACGGAAGACGTATGGCGGCAAACTCGCTCTGCTCGATCAAGTCGGCCACAAGATGAGCGGAGTCGCACCGTGATCGACACGTTGCATCCGACGTCAGTGTCTCGACGAATCGTCCACGCCACCGCAGTGCTCGCAGCATTGTGTGCCGCTGCGTCGCCGGCCATCGCGGGTCCGCATGAGCACGAACACGTGCAGCGGGATTCGACCCCTTCGAGTCCATCGCAAGAACACCCAAACTCACACTCACCCGCACCGTTGATCGTGTGGCCGACATGGGACGAGGTGACGCGAGTCCTGTCGCTGCGTGACTACAACACGCGCGTGGTGTTGCTGGGCACGATGGTTTTGGGCATGACCGCAGGATTGATCGGCACGTTCATGCTGCTGCGAAAGCGGGCACTCGTGGGCGATGTCGTCAGCCACGCATCGCTGCCGGGAATCGCGATTGCCTACATCGTGATGGAGTCGCACTCGGCGGGCAGCGGAAAATCACTCACCGGCTTGTCGATCGGCGCAATGCTGGCGGGTGTGTCGGGAGTGTTGTGTACGACGGCCATTCGGCGATTCACCCGCATCAAGGAAGACGCGGCGATGGCGATTGTGCTCAGCATCTTTTTCGGGTTGGGCATCGCGCTGTTCACGATCGTGCAACGGATGCCGACCGGCAGTGCGGCCGGTTTATCCGCGTTCATCTACGGCAAGGCGTCCACGATGAAGGCCGCAGACGTGCAGGTGATCGCCGTGGTATCCGTGGTAGCCATCGGCGTTTGCATGGCGTTGTTCCGGCAGTTTTCCCTGCTGTGCTTCGACGAGGACTTCGCGAAGTCGCAGGGCTGGCCGACGGGGCTTTTGGATCTGGCCCTGATGGGTTTAGTGGTTTGCGTGTCGGTGATTGGCCAGAAAAGCGTCGGGCTGCTGCTGGTGGTGGCGATGCTGATCATCCCAGCCGCATCCGCGAGATTCTGGACCAACGACGTATTGAAGATGGCTGTCGCCGCGACGTTGATCGGTGGTTTAACGGCGTTCTTCGGCGTGACCACGAGCGCGTTGTTTCCGAAGTTCGCCGCAGGTGCCACGATTGTTTTGGTCGGTTCGTCGTTCTTTACCTTCAGCCTGTTTTTCGGTTTGCGTCGTGGATTCGTTCGCCGAGCATTCATGCATCACTCGTTGAAGCAACGAGTCGGACAGGACGACTTGCTGCGTTCGTTTTACGAATTGCTGGAAACCGACGCGAAGGCCGCGATGAAATCCGCCTCACCGACAGTAAACGTGAGCGATACAAACCTGGACATCAATCTCGGCATGCCCCGTGAACGGTTGCTGGCAGCTCGATCTTGGTCGACTCGGCGTTTGACACAGCTGATTAAAAAGGCTCGGCGATCGGGATTGGTGCAACTCGCACCGGACGATTCCATTCAGTTGACGATGAACGGTGCCGTCGAAGCCAGGCGCGCCGTGCGAAATCACCGACTGTGGGAACTGTTCTTGATCGAGTACGCCGATATCGCCCCCAGCCATGTTGATCGGGACGCGGATGAGATCGAACACGTATTGGAGCCGGCCATCGTGGCGGAACTCGTGGAACTCATGAACGAGCAATTCCCTGAAATGCGAATGCCGCCCAGCCCGCATCCGCTTGAGCTTGAGCTTGAGCTTGAGCTTGAGCTTTAGTTTTAGTTTTAAATAGTTGAACAGCACACTCGCGATCAGGTTCAACCGGTTGGGTGGCCGGGGTTGGAGTGAGGGACGAACGAAACCCCGGAAGCCCTGGAAATAGAGGTCTGAAGCATTCAGGTACGTCTGGCAGACCGTTTCCACCTGCCGCTGAAACAGGACCGGATCCTTCTCGTGGGTGTTGAGCCAATACTGCACACGATGCGGTTGCAGCATGGCTGTCTTCAGCAATCGCCCCACGTGGCTGGTCGACCATGAACCGAATTGTCAACGCGGTCCAGATCATGAATGAAGTATTCCTCGGTCTTGGTTCGACTGGATCAAAGGTTGTCCACCTCATGGCTGAGCTACTGCGGAATGACCTCGGTCGAATGCCGCTGGCGTGTGATATCTTGAGTGTAGATGGTGCGCCAGCAGAAGTGGGCATGGAGCCGACTCGACACAAGACAATTGATCTTGCAGGGTGCGGAACGAATCCAGCCAAGGGCCGAGAGCAATTCCGCAAGTACTGGTCGGAGCTACAATTTGCACTCGATGAAATCGTCCGTCACTTGGGCCACTGCAACAAGCCGTTCGAATACAACCCAAAACCGGCTCAACCGGGCGGGGACTCGACCGGCGAGACCGAGGTCATCGTGAAGTGCCAGTATTGCGGCGAACTGGTCAAGCTCCGGGTTGATCGCGGAAACGTCCCCAAACAAATCGTGATGCGAGGCGGGCCGGTGGATTAGGCCGCTTTGCGGCGAAAAACCAGCCGTGACAACGAGCAGTAGCGGAGGGGATTAGTTGAGAAAAATGGGCGGGGCCGTCCAGTAGCTTGTCAGTCGTTGCTTCCACCGACGCGGGGTCGGTGGAGAGCGGTCCGGCTCCCAAGGTCGGGCTCCGCGCAACCGAATTTCGGAATAGGTGCGCTTCAATCGGTCACCTTCGGATTGGCGTCCTGCTCCGTTGGCTCAACCTTCGCATCGGTTTTGGCCGAGGCTTGTTTGCGAGTGTGATCCGCGACGTAGGGATACTTGGCTTGGCCGTGTTCTCGCCAGAATTTCTCGGGGCGAGTTTTTCGCCAGAGTGCCAGCGCGTTGCCGACGTGGCTGTAGAACGTGTACTGCCGCAGCATGTCTGCGTCGGACTGGCTCTTCACGTTGGCGATCAACCACTTCGCAGCCTTGCGGATCATCTCGCGACCCTGCTCCGATCCCTGAAACGGGTGCAGTTCCAGCGGAGCAATCGACAGCCATTCCAAATGATGCCCCGTGGCAATGACGACTTGCGAGTTGACCGGCGGCAGCGGACTGTCCAGCGACTCCTTGCCGTCCCACCAGTTGTAAGGCCAGTGGCCATCCGCGAACTGGCAGACTTCGATCAAGTCGCGAGTTTTTTCCAGGTATTGCCACAATTCCGCGCGAACGCTCTCCGACAGAATCTTGTACGTATCGTCCAGTCGAATCAGCACCATCGCGGAGTACACTCGATGCGTGCCGGTGCAGACGCCGTATTGCTTGTGGCCACGGATCAGCCGTTTGGCCAGCAGGTCGAACGACAGTTCTCGGCCGGTGTTCGTCTTCCAGGTGCGAACTGTTTTGCCGTCTTCGTCCGAGACCAGCCAGAAACCGAACGCCATCACCGACCATTCGACTTCGCGTTCATCCAGTTTGAAGTCGCGTAGGGCTTCCTGGATGACGTCGTCGATGGTCATGTCCATCCGCGTTTGCGTGGTGACTCGATGATGCCGATCGATGCCGGCTTCCGTCAGACATGCCAGCCAGTGGTCGTGGTGGACGGACCCGCCGACTTGCCGACCCCAGCGAATCGCGACGCCTTCCGGCTGTTGTTGCAGCAACGGCGGCACGTCTTTGAAGACTCGCAGGAAACGCCCGTGGTCCACCAGAAAGTTCTTCAGGTCTTCGCCCGACATCACGCCGGGGTCGTCGAATTTGGCGTGGATGCCCCAGGCGCGCAGCGCGTGTTCCACGAGATTCGGGCGGATGTTTTTGTCGTTGAATCGCGGCCGAATCTTGTGCAGCACGGCCGCGAGGTCGTCGTCGCTCACGACGGTCGCGTCGTCGTAGAGCGGGGTGACTTGCCACGGCTGATCGCGCGGGATTTCGGCTCGAGGATACGACTTGGTACCGACGACAACGTCGCGAAATCGCGAAGAGTCGTTGCCGCCGAGCATCGCGTATGCCGCGCCGAACGCGACGACGGTCAGGGCCTGCACGACGATGACGCTCAGCATCTTATTTTGACGATTCCGCATGAGGAGCCTTTTGATTTTCGATTTTTGATTTTTGATTTTCGATTTGTTCAGTGTCCGGCTTGCTTCGGTGCCGGCTGGGCATGCGGGTCTTCGGGTTTGTCGGTGATCGGTTTGATGCGTTTGAAGACTACGGCAATGTTGTCCTCGTAATCGACGCTCCAAACTTCCGGCTCTTCTCGAACGTCGTCGATGAAGCCCTGGTGATACGCCTTGTCCGCCACGATCGTGTTGACTCCGTAGCGTTCGAGGCTCGATTGCCAATTGCCGCCGCTACGACTGATGCTGAAGTAGTGCTTCCAGATGTAGTCCGGCAACAAGTGGGCGTGCGAACCGACAAAGACCTTCAAGTCCTTTCCGGCCCACAGCATGTAGTCACCCCATTCGTAGGTGTTGAAAATCTGACCTTCCGGCGGATGCTCGTTGAGATGTTGGACCGCCGCGATGGGCGTCTGGTTGGAAACGTATTTTTGGAGATCCAGAAGCTGCCCATGCAGCACTCGGTTCCCGAAGGTGCTGACCGCGAACGCGATCCACAGCATGCCCAACGATCCCACCGACCAGATGCCGGCGGGTGCCGGGCGGTAGTCGCCAAACGGATCGTCTGCATGCGCTCGCAGGCGACGACGCTGGCGACGGACTCGGATGGCGTTCAGGTGAATCGCCAAGTAATACGCTGCCACGGGAGCCCACCACAGAATCATCCGCGATGTCCACAATGCCGCGGCTCCAAGCCCGACGAGCAGCAGCGGTTCGACGAGCGACACGCGGCGCGGCGTTAGCCGATAGACCAGGATCAAGGCCATCACGACAACAGCCGCAGCCTTGCCCTGCTTCATTCGCAAAGTCATCGGCGACCATTCCGTCAGGGCTTCCAAATTCGGATTGGCACCGAACGCGATGACTTCACTGTAGAGTCCCAGACCATAGGGGTTGATCAACACCGCCACGGCGGCGATTTCCATCAGCAAGAACAATCGGCGGACGGTGATATCCGCGAGCCCCGCTTTGAAGTTCTTCGTCCGCAGCCAGAGATCGCCGAACCGTCCGACACAAAACGTCGCGATCAGTACCAGACCCGCCGGGAACGAACCGTGCATGTTGGCCCACAACGTGAACATCACGGGCACGGCCACCCAATAGGCTTTGTGCCAGCGGCGACTGGTCAATACGCTCAGCAACACCACGAAAAACAACAGGCCCGCCAATTGCGGTCGCACGATGCCCAGTTGTTGCCATTCCACCCACAAGAACACGCCCCACGCCACCACGGGTGTGAGCCAATCTTCGGTGCGTCGATAGACGGCGAATGTCAGCAGCACCAAACAAGCCGTGATGCTCAGCGAGTACAAGAACTGCATCGCGGGCGGACCGGCCCATTCATAAAAGTGGAAGCTCAGCAGTTGCGTCAACCACGCGGTATCCACAAACGCCTGACCGGCGGCGAGCGGCATCAGCGGCTCGGTTGTTGGAATCGCCCCCGTTTCGGCGATGACCCGCCCGTAAGCCAGATGGCCCCACAGGTCGGTGTACATCAGCGGCATGTACGTCATGACCACGAAGAACGCCGCGATGATTGCCGTATAGACGCAAAAGAATGGGCGAGTCTTCAGGGAATCGTGAACTCGGTCTTCGAACATGGTGGCGTTGCTCAATGCAGAGTCCGTCTCATGTTCCTGTTCAAGCTCGGGAGCGGTTGTTGACATCGAGAGGGGGCTCCGTGTTCAGTTCCGCGAAAGTGTGTGCCGCCGGTTGACGACCGAATTCGGGATCCGCCGACGGGGAATCATTGGGCCGGCAGTCCATGGATCAAAGTTAATGCACCGCTTGCGAATCGAACGAGAGGATTTCGGCATTGCCGAGTATTGCCGCCTGGGCCGAAAGCGTTGCGACGAGTCTGCTGATCGTATGGTACGTCGCGATGTTGCCGACGTGTTGCATTCTGGAAACACACGCACCGACATCTCTGAAGCGTGCTGCGCCGGCAGTCGAAGTCAAATGCTTGTCGGTCGATTTTCGGAACATTTGGCTACGCGGTTGGTCTCTGAAACGGATCGCCGGGCGTTGATGCGTTTGCTGGGCTCTGATAACGTGGCCGGTCCTCACGCATGGTTGGAATTTCCGCTGGCGAGTCCAACTCCTTCCCGCCGCTCCTGCCACCTCGTAGGTTTTCCCATGACTCTTCGCCTGCTTGCCTGCGCCGGTTTTCTGTTCGTCGCTTCGAGCGCCTCGCTTTCGGCCGATCTGCTGCCGAAAGATCGCGAGATTCATGACGTCATTGACCATTACGTTTCGCTGCGCATCAAGGCGGACAAAATCGAGACCGCCGAAATCGCGCCCGACGGCGAAATCCTGCGACGGTTGATGCTGGATTTGGCCGGTCGGATTCCGACGACGACCGAAGTCCGAAAGTACACGAATCTGTCGGAATCGAAGCATCGCCAGGCTCTCGTCAAGCACTTGCTGGCTTCGCCGGACTACGCCTATCACCTGCGAAATCAGCTTGAACATATGCTGCTTGGGAAATACGGCAGCGACGGCGATTTGCGAGATTACCTGCTGGAAGCCGCTCGCGAAAATCGGCCATGGGACCGCATTTTTCGGGACTCGATCGTGGGCAGCGAAGACGATCCCAAACAAAAAGCGGCACTGGCGTTTCTGAAAAAGCGAATCGGTGATGTCAACGACTTAACCAACGACACCAGCCGCATCTTTTTCGGGGTCAGCATCAACTGTGCTCAATGCCACGACCACCCTCTGGTTGCCGATTGGCACCAGGACCACTACTTCGGCTTCCGCGCATTTTTGAATCGGACCTATCGCACCAAGAAGAACACGCTCGCCGAAAAGCACCGCGACGAACTCAAATTCAAGACGACCGAGGGCAAAGAGAAGGTCGCCAAGATCATGTTCCTCACCGGCGAAGTGGTCGACGAACCCAAGGTGGAAAAGTCGAAGGAACAAATCAAAAAAGAAGACGACGAAGTCCAACGTCAAATGAAAGAAGACAAGGCACCCGCCCCCACGCCGCCCGCTTTCAGTCCCCGCAACAAACTGGTGGAAATCGCCTTGAAACGCGGCGATCGGATCGAGCCGTTTTTCGCCAAGTCCATCGTCAATCGCACCTGGGCTCGGTACTTCGGTCGCGGCATGGTGGATCCACTCGACCAATTGCATTCCGCGAATCCCGCCAGCCACCCGGATTTGCTGGCTTGGTTGACTCGTGATTTCATCGATCACGGGTACGACATGCAGCGGCTGATTGGCGGCATCGTGCTGAGCCGGGCCTACACGCGTTCGAGTTCCTGGACGGGAAAGGGCGAGCCGCCGACGGACAGCTATTTCGCTCGGGCGATTCCGCGAGTCATGACGCCGCGTCAGTACGCTTTGTCGCTGATCATCGCCACAACCAGCCCGAAGACCGTTCCGGATCCGACCGGCGCGGACTGGGCCAAGCATCGCGAGAATCTTGAAAACCAGTCGAACGGCATGGCCGGCCAAATCGAAACGCCAACCGAGCATTTTCAGGTCAGCGTCGGCGAAGCCCTGCTGTTCAGCAACAATGATCGCATCCGCAACGATTACCTGCGTGATTCGAACGACAAACTGGTCGGCTATCTCAAGGTAATTGACGATACCAAGACAATCATCAACGATGCGTTTCTCGCGGTGTTTTCGAGATCGGCGACTTCCGAAGAACTCACCGCCTTTGAGGCTTATTTGACAGAACGCTCCGAGCGACGGATTGATGCCATACAGCAAATGGTGTGGGCATTGATCGCCAGCCCGGAGATTCGCTTCGTTTATTGATCCGCAGACAACACAAGACTTATTACAAGACTCATTTGGAGTTAGCCATGACACAGACTCGATCCAACTACTGCGGTTCCGCTGCGCATCCGGTGAGCCGTCGCGGATTCCTCGGAACGGCTGCGGTCGGTGCCTCGGCGTTCGCAGCCGACATGACGGTGCTGGATGTGCTGAAGAACCCGGCCATGGCGGCTGAAGTCAAGAAGCGCAACAAGCGAGTCATCCTGCTGTGGTTGGCGGGTGGTGCGAGTCAACTTGAGACGTGGGATCCGAAGCCGGGGCGCCCGACCGGCGGCCCCTATCGGCCGATCAAGACCAACGTGTCCGGGGTCGAGATCTCGGAACTGTTACCAAAAATGGCGCAACGGATGGACACGACCGCCGTCGTTCGTTCGCTGAATACGAAGATCGGCGATCACGGCGGTGGAGCGGCGTTGATGGAAACCGGTCGCAAGAAAGAGCCTGGGATCGAATTCCCGGACCTGGGTGCCATCTGTGCGAGAGAACTCGGGCGAGCCGACAGTCAGGTTCCCGACTACGTGTCGATGTACACGTCCACGGAAGGCCGACGTCGCGGGACGTCCGGGTTCTTGGGTGCTCGCTATGCACCGATGTTTTTGACCGAGAGCACCACGCCCGACGACTTGCAGATGCCGAAGTACATCAACGATGTCGATCACAAGCAGCGGAACGACCTGCGAAAACTGTTGGCCGAGCGATTTCAGCGGACGCGGCATAGCCACGTGGTCAACAGCCAGAACTTCGCTTACCAACGCGTACGGGGGATCATGGCCAGCGAAAAACTGTTCGACACGGAGCAGGAACCGCAAAAGATGAAAGACCTCTATGGCCCCACTCAATTCGCACAGCAGTGCATGATCGCTCGCCGGCTCAGCGAAGCGGGCGTGCCGTTCGTGAAGGTCGCCCGAGCTTGGTGGGACAGTCACGGCCAGAACTTCGAAACGCATCGCGAGTTGTGTGCGGACTTGGACCAGTCGATGTCCGCTCTTATCGACGACCTTAAGCAACGCGGCTTGCTGGACGACACGCTGGTGATCACGTTGGGCGAATTCGGTCGCACGCCGCGAATCAATGCCAGTCTGGGCCGAGATCACTTCGCGAACGCATGGAGCATGTCGCTTTCGGGATGTGGGATCAAAGGCGGCACCGTTTACGGTAAGACCGACGCGGACGGCAACACGGTCGCGGACGGACAAGTCACGTCCGGTCACATCTTCGCCACCATCTTCGAAGCGTTGGGTGTGCCGCACGAAAAGGAATATCACATCGGCGCTCGACCGATTCCGATCACGGACTTCGGCTGCAAGCCCATCACGGAAGTTCTGGCAAAAACGCCCGCGACCAACGTGGCGAAAACGTCGTAGGTCGACACTTAATGTAGCCACGCTCGCCAGAGCGTGGATCGATGTGTCTTCAAACGGAACAAGTTCCGTTCTACGTGAAACAATAGCGTGTTGAAAATCTCGGGTTGACACGGAAACCAGTTCAAGCAGGTTTTGAACTCGGAGAGGGGGAAGGGGTCGGGTGGTTCAAAGTCCCTGACCCTACCGTTTTCTATGTGCTCTCCACCGGCC